>NZ_JCACKM010000108.1:0-17568 GCF_059505385.1 Desmonostoc vinosum | reverse complement strand
CAGGTGTTGCTGGTGGGTTAGTATTTTGCCCTTCAGGAGTTGGGGAAGGTATTTGTTGATTATTTACAGGCGGATTTCCTGGGTTTGTGGGCAATACAGGTGTTGCTGGTGGGTTAGTATTTTGCCCTTCAGGAGTTGGGGAAGGTATTTGCTGTTGAGTTTGTACTGGTGCAACATCTGGAGTTGGAGATGGTTGTGGGGTTTGTGCCATTGGTGTCGTAGAAGAGGTTGGCACTTTTACCTCTGATGTTGCTACCGACGCTGAGTTAACTGTTAAAGCTTCAACAGATGGGAACTGGATCTGTTCGGTTTCTAGAATTCCTGTTGAACTGGCAGGGTGATCTGGGATATCACTAAAATCACTCTCAAGAGTATCTTTTGCTGAGTGTTGATTTGTTTTTTGTGTAGAAACTTCAGTTGTCTGTTCTAAGCTATTAGGGGTTTGAGCATTTGCACTCAATGAGCCGCTTAAAGGGGCTGCAAGCGCTACTGCTGCCACCAATACTGGAGATAAACGCATTGTATTTACATTCCTCTTCACAACCACACACAAATTAGTCATTAGTCGTTAATCATTAATCATTAGTCATCCCTTCTCCTGTCGGAGACGTCGCACGTAGCTTGCTACCGCGTAGGGGTACGACTACTTCGACTTCGCTCAGGGCAAGTAGTCATTTAGTTATGAACAAAAGACTACTGACAACTGACAAGCAATAAATAGCAATTCACACGAGTTTAATGTATTTTTGCCCACTTACACTTAACTGTTACTTTCTACTGCTTTTAGCACTCTTTGTAATACCTCCTGGTAGGCATTTTCTACATTTCCTAAGTCGCGGCGGAAGCGGTCTTTATCCATGACGCGGCGATCAGAGTCTCCTTCTGCTGTATCCCACAAACGACACGTGTCGGGGCTAATTTCATCTGCCAAAAGCAACTGCTGTTGTGAGTCCAAACCAAACTCTAGTTTGAAGTCTACTAGGGTAATGCTGCAACGCTGCCAAAAGCCTTGAAGAAACTCGTTGATTTGCAATGCTAGATGGGTAATTGCGTCTACTTGTTCCACAGTGGCTAGTTCTAGTAAATACAGGCGATCGCGTGTTAGCAAAGGATCTCCTAATTGATCATTTTTGTAATAAAACTCTACCAAAGGTTGTTTCAAAACGTTACCCAGCGGTAATCCTGTCTGCTGGCACAAACTTCCAGCGGCAATATTTCTCACTACTACTTCTAACGGCAAAATCTTGACAGCTTTTACCCGCATTTGATTTGGGGCTGGGCTGTCAATAAAGTGAGTTTTAATGCCATGGGTCTCCAACTGTTGAAATAGCTGGGTGGAAATGCTACAGTTAATCTCTCCTTTTCCTTGGATAGTGCCGCGTTTTTGGGCATTAAATGCGGTGGCATCATCTTTGAAATCAGCCAACAGTACTTGCGGATCATCCGTCGTATAGAGAATTTTTGCTTTGCCTTCGTATAACTTGGAATTAACTAACATGGTGGCAGATAAAGTTTTAGGCAATGGGCAGCTTGTGTCCCTTCGGGCTTAACCATTTTATCTTTAGTTCTCAATCATTGGCCACCAATGAAGATAGTAGACTTCTTGCAAAAATACTTGAACCGTCAGAGACTCAAGTCTCTGCCTAATAGCAAAAGTCCGTTGAAACGGACTAAAAATACTGTTATTAGTCGGTTGAAACCGACTTGAGTTATCAGCCAGAAAATTTATTTTCTGGCGAGTATCCGACTTATGCAAGAGGTCTAGTGAAAGAGAACAGGGAACAGGAGAAACTCAGCTACCCACTTTGAAAGTGGGGTTTCAACCTAGGCTGTTGACTTTGTTGGTTTTTAGGCGATTTTGCGGAAAATTATTCGTGTTCTTTTTTGTTTGTGGAAAAACGGCTGGAACAGCCGTTTTTCCACAAAAATAGTCAACACACTTTCTGCATGAACCCTTATGGGCAAAAGAGTACAAAGTTTACAGCCTAGTTTCAACCTATACTCACAGTACAAGAATTTTTTTGCGCCAGTTGTGGGCAAGGTTTTAAAGCTTGACTGTTTTCGATCAAGTAAAAAGCACCTTGAGAAGCTGGCGGCTTTGGTCTCTACTGATATTTGATTGCTGGCTCTTAGCAAAGAAAATTACAACTGACATCTAACTACTGATAGTAGACAATCGCTTCTGTCATATGATATGACTTGTCCATTCAGTGCATTTTTTTACTTAATATCAAAATAATTTGATTACATAAAATGTATATACGAACATCTTGTTATTGGCAATTTCATTCGAGGCACATAACAAACTAAAATTCATAAATTAAGATCAAATAAATTCGCAAGTGGGAGAACAATCAACTATCCTATTTTAATCGCTTTGGTAAAGTCTTTCTTTGTGAAAGCTAAGTGAAAGAGTTTCTAGCTCTCTGCTCTAAAATCAAGGTGAAAATTAACTGATTACCGCTCAATCTGCGTAAATAAAAATTCAATAACTTTGATTTCTGCGAATTTGCGACAGTAGAGATAAGGTAGCTAGTAGTTCAGCTTTAGATATTAAGACAAAAGAGGAGCCAAAATCAATGGAGAAAAATAATAATGAACAAAGACGAATTTCTCTATCCTCGTGGTCGCTACTATGGTCATGTTAAGCCAGAAAATTTAGTTTTTAATGCAAATCTACAGGAGTTTGCTCAAAAAGTCAGCTATATCTGCAATTTGGAAACAGGCGGAAAATTACCGCCAGGTGAAGCTTATGAGCAAATAAAATCTCTGTGGAAACAATTAAAACGAACTAAAAAACAATTGAAAATTGGTGAAGATCCTTTTCAAGATCCAGGCGAAGAAACAGAAAGCTAAAAAATTAGCCAAAAATCAAAATTATGACTGCTGACAAGTTTTAATTACTTCGTAATCATCGTCCAAACACCATCCCATAAATTAGGAGGCGGTGTTTGCTGGTAATTGCGAGCGCGTTCAAGGTGAATATTAACAGCTTGGTCTGTGGGTTGGATGCGTTTGGCTGCTTCAAAGCTGCCGATCGCTTGTTGAAAGTTGCGAGCTAAATAAGCTGAGCGTCCAGTATGATAGTGAAACAAGAATTCTTGAGTATTGGCATCTAAGGAAGTGCTGCGATCGCCAATCAACTCGTAGATATTTACTGCTTGATATTTACCTTTTACGCGAATTTTATCTAACTGACGTGCCCAAATGCGATCGCCGCAAAGTTGATAAGTGTAT
This sequence comes from Desmonostoc vinosum, assembly GCF_059505385.1. Taxonomy (NCBI): domain Bacteria; kingdom Bacillati; phylum Cyanobacteriota; class Cyanophyceae; order Nostocales; family Nostocaceae; genus Desmonostoc; species Desmonostoc vinosum. The sequence continues at coordinate 14,331 of NZ_JCACKM010000108.1, read as the reverse complement.
TCACTGAGTATAATATCGCAATTGTATTCTTTGGTGACACCCTCCAAGCGTGAACTCAAATTTACGCCATCACCAATTACGGTATAATCCATACGTTTGCGAGAACCGATATTTCCCGAAACCACTTCTCCAGAACTAATTCCAATGCCAATAGAGATTTGCGGCTGTTCTTGAATAATTCGCCGCTGGTTAAATTCAGCTAAGCGATATCGCATATCCAACGCTGCCTGTATTGCCCTCCAAGCATGGTTTTCTGTCAGCGGTAGCGGCGCACCAAATACCGCCATCAAAGCATCGCCAATAAACTTATCTAAGGTGCCTTCGTAGTTAAATACTGCCTCCACCATGGTTTCAAAATACTGATTGAGCAAAGTTACCACCTCAGCTGCACCAAGATTTTCTGTCAGTGTGGTGTAACCCCGGATATCAGAAAATAAGATAGTTACTTCTTTACGCTCACCTATCATCAAGGCATCTTCCCCCAATGCCATCACCTGCTCGGCTACATGGGGCGTCAGATAGCGAGACATAGTGGTTTTCATGCGTTTTTCCTGGCTGATGTCTTCCAAGACAACTAAGCCACCTCTTACTCCCCCTTCTGGGTTAGTTAAGGGATTAACAGTTAAATTAATACTGCGTTCTAGTATTTTTACCTCCCCAGCAGTAAGAAACTCAGATTGCGGAGTGAGGGGTTGATTCCAAGGAATAAAAATATCAGGGTTATTGCGATCGCGTGCTGCTAGGATTAAATGGTGAGTGTCGCTCAGCACTCGGCACTCAGCACCCACCACTTGATACAGCCCTACAGTCAAACTTTGCTCTGGTACATAATGTTTGGCTCCAGTCTTAAGACTATCTTCTAACCGCATTTGCAGGTTTTCAATTGGCACAACCTCCCATACTTGACGACCAATTAAATTTTGTTCCCACAGCAGCTTGTTATTTTTGGTGTTTGCGTCTGCTAATGGACAACCCAGTAATTCCAAAGCAGCATCATTAATTGTGACAATTCGACCGATCATATCTGTGGAAATTACAGCATTAGAAAGACTCTGTAAAATGTCTTTTTGATACTGCTTTTCTAACAATACATTTTCAAACAAACGAGCATTTTCTAAAGCGATTCCCGCCTGAATGTTAAAAGCTCGCATAAACTCTTCATCAGAAGCAGTAAAACTACCTTGTTGTTTATTAATTAACTGAGTTACACCAATCAATTCATTTGCGGAATTAAACACTGGCAAACACAAAATATTCCGAGTCACATACCCCGTCTTTCTATCGGTAGTTGGATCAAAACGTGGGTCTTTATAAGCATCAGGAATATTCAAAGCCTCACCAGTAGAAGCCACATAACCAGCGATGCCACGGTTGGCAGGAATGCGAATTTCAAGCAAGTTTGTTTCATCATCTGCTGCTGCTACTTTTGTCCAGAGTTCGCTCATTTCTTTGCGATATAAAAATAGCGTACTGCGGTCTGCTTGCATCAAAATCCGAGCTTGCTCCATGACTATTTGCAGGGTTGCTTCTAAATCTAGACTTTGGCCCAGTGTCTGAGTTGCCCGCAAAAGAGCCGTTGCTCCTCTTTGATTACGAGCTGCCACATAGAAAGATTGGCAGGTTTCTAGGATAATTCCAATAGAAGAGGCAAAATCTCGAAAACGCTCCTCATCATCATAATTAAACGGAATATCCCCTGCTTTATTCGCCAGTTGTACCACTGCTACAATCTGGTTTTTGCTGCTCACAACTGGCATACATAAAATATTGTGAATTTTATAGCCCATTTGTTTTTCTAGTTCTGGGCTAAACAGAGGATGACTGGAGGTTTCAGAAATATTTAAATATTCACCTGTACTAGCAACATGACCAGGAATACCAACTGTAATTGGAGTCCGAATTTCTAAAAATTTTTGTGTGTTATCTTGAGGAACTTTTGACCACAACTGCCCCTTATCATAGTCAACTAAAAAAATAGCTGTATTTTCTGCTTGGAGAATTTGACCAATTTTAAGTGTGATGGCTTCTAGTACCTTCTCCAACATAGTTTCTAGAGCTTCATTATTGATTAAATCAATAGCTCTGAGAAATTGTTGAAACTCAGCAGTAATAAAGTCGAGTAAGCAAACAAATTCGTTAACAGATAAGTCTTTGACGCGACGCAGTAGAGTGTGAGTACGATTAACTTGCGTAAGTTCAGTTAATGTAGCCAGGACGCTGCCGGGGTTAGGGAGTGTCATCGAATCTGGGGGCTAGGGACTGGGGACTGGCTCTTATGGGTAGGTTTTTTAGATTTCGCGTTTTGGTTGACGCGGAGACGGGGAGACGCGGGGACGCGGAGAAAGATTTCGGAGCGGAAAAATAGGCTTTTTCAAACTGAATATGAAAAACCTACCCTTGAAAGCTGGGGACTGGGGGGGATGAGGGAGATGCACTTCGACTTCTCCTGTCAAAGACGCTCTTGCTAGCTTGCTTCTCCATAGGGGTACGCTCAGTGACTGGAGGATAAGGGGACGAGGGAGTGAGGGAGGTAGTGAGAAAATTTCTCCGCGTCTCCGCGTCCCCGCGTCTCCGCGTCTCAATTCCCCAGTACCCCTATTCCCCAACTTTCAATTTTGTCCGATATTCCGAAAATACCACCTTTTTGTAATAATCTTGTAGCTGCTGTGTGGCAGATGCCCATCCCCAATTTTCTGCTTCGCGACGAGCGTTTTGACGGATAATATCTCGTTGTTGTTGCTGTTGTAAAAGGCGAGTTGTAGCTGCTATGGCTTCTTGAATATCTGCTGTTGGTTCAAAAAGATACCCATTTACTCCATCTGTAACGATATCGGGAATTCCCCCTGAACGAGCTGCTACCACTGGACAACCAGCTGCCATCGCTTCTAAAAGTACTAAGCCTAGTGTTTCTGTGCGGGAAGGAAAGATAAAAGCATCTGCACTGGCAAAAGCTGAGGCTAACTCTTTACCAATTAGATAACCAACAAAGTTGGTGTTAGTTTCGGCAAAGTGTTTTTCTAGTGCTTGGCGGTGGGGGCCATCCCCAACTAAGGCTAGTCTGGCTTCAGGAATTGCCTCTAGGATTGGTTTGATGCGCTCAATTTCCTTTTCGGCAGAAAGACGCCCAACATAAAGCAACAATGGACTCTCTGGATGATTTTGCGATAAACGCGATCGCATTTCCCAATTTGCTAATTCTGGATGAAATAATTCAGTATCCACCCCACGTTGCCATAAGTCCACCCGCTCAATACCGTGTGCTGTCAGTTCCTCCATCATTGCCGTAGAGGTACATAGATTCAATAGTGCTTGATTGTGAGCGCCTTTAAGTAATTCCCACAAAAATCCTTCTAACATCCCTAAACCGTAATGTTGGAGATACTGAGGCAAATGTGTATGATAAGAAGCCACCAGAGGAATTTTGAGTGTTTTACTATAAAAAATTCCAGCTAATCCTAAAACTGCTGGATTCACAACATGAATAACATCTGGTTGAAACTCTTCTAAAACATAGCCAATTGCTGGACGGGGTAAGGCAAGTTTTAACTCTGGATACAGAGGTAAGGGCAACCCAGAAACGCCGTATACTCTAGCTCCTTTATATTCAGTAATTCCACCATCAGGAGAAATCACTAATACTTGGTCTCCATTGCGTTGTAGATGGTCAACAGTTTGGCTCAGGCGAGTGACAATACCATCAACCTTGGGTAAAAAAGTTTCGGTGAATAGAGCAATTCTCATAAAAAACTATTCAGTCCAAGCAGATAATCCCAGCTTTTGTTGCGTTTCGGTCTCAAAGACAGAGTAAACTATCTTCCGTGATGTAATCAATTCCGTTATGGAATTCTCTATTCAAGAAATCACTAATCGCAAAAGCGAAATCGCCGAGGGCATTTTGCGCTTGCTGCCTGATTGGTTCGGTATTGAGTCAGCGATTGTTGAGTACTGTCATAACGTTAACCAACTTCCTCTATTCGCTGCTGTGACTCAAACAGACGCAGTTGTAGGATTCCTGTCACTTAAGGAACACAATGAGTTTGCTGGAGAGATTTACGTTATGGGTGTTGCCCTAGAATATCATCGTCACGGCATTGGCAAGGCTCTTGTTAAATACTCAGTCGAGTACTGTCGCAATAGAGGGCTAGAATTTCTGCATGTGAAAACCCTGGGAGAGTCGCGCCGTAATTCTTTGTTTGATCGCACTAGAAAATTCTATCTTCAGGTAGGATTTCGACCTCTTGAAGAATTTACAAGCATCTATTCTGGCAATCCCTGTCTAATTATGGTTATGGCGCTCTAAAAAGGAAGTTAGGTTTGGATTCAACTCATGCGGTCAAAACTGAACCCATCACCAAAGTAACTGTTGGTGGCGGCGAAGTTACCAATAGCTGGACGATATGCTTGATAAACAACAATTTAGCGATCGTCATATTGTGCTAAAATATGACGACCAATTTTCGACCAGCGACTTACTTGAGTCAAATAGGGTTCTTTTTGCAGCTGCACGCCAGGTTTACCCTAATTTCTGTGCCAAGAAACTTTGGGTAGAATTTGTTTATTGTCAACCCGTTTCTGATACTTGATAGCAAAGTTTAACAGAGAATCAAGTAAAGAATCAGAGAGATAGTGAGGTTGTAAACCGAGATCAAGCAATTGGGTGTTTTTCGCGTTGAAATAATGTTCCTCTTTCTCAACTCTAGGATTATCTAGGTGATTGATTTCCACATTCAATCCCATTGCATTCCCGGCTTTTTTCACCATCATCGCCAAATCACCGACGCTAAATTGTTCGGTAAATTGGTTAAATACGCGAAATTCACCAGCTTCGGCAGGATTAGCGATCGCTAATTCCATACATCGCACTGTATCCCTAATATCCAAAAATCCGCGGGTTTGTCCACCTTTACCGTAAACAGTAAGCGGGTGTCCAATAGCTGCTTGAATACAGAAGCGGTTTAGTGCCGTACCAAAAACCCCATCGTAATCTAAACGGTTAATTAACAACTCGTCCATCCCCGTTTCTTCGGTTAAGACGCCATAAACTACACCCTGATTTAAATCTGTTGCTCTTAATCCCCAAATTCGACAAGCAAAGTGGATATTGTGGCTGTCATGAACTTTGCTCAAGTGATACATTGAACCAGGCTGCTTGGGATAGGGTAAGGTATCCTTGCGCCCATTGTGTTCAATCGTAATGTACCCTTCTTCAATGTCGATATTGGGTGTACCGTATTCACCCATTGTCCCCAATTTTACTAAGTGGCAATCTGGGAAATCCTCACGCATCGCGTACAGTAAATTTAGGGTGCCAACTACATTATTGACCTGCGTTAAAACAGCATGTTCGCGGTCAATCATCGAAAACGGAGCTGAACGCTGTTCGCCAAAATGGACTATGGCGTTGGGCTGAAATTTGTGCAAGGCTTGCTGGAGGAAACCATAATTAGTAATGTCCCCTGTGAACAGGGCAATAGATTTACCAGTCAAATCTTGCCAGCGCTGGAGACGTTGCTGAATTGACGCGATCGGGGTGAGAGTCTCGACGCCTAGCTCATTATCCCAGTGCCGTCGCACCAAACTATCTAAAATCCCAACATCGTAACCTCGATTGGAAAGGTAAAGCGCGGTTGCCCAACCGCAGTACCCATCTCCACCAATAACCAGGACTTTCATCTTAACCAGTTTTTACTCGCTGATAGCTAAATCTATCAGGTTTGTGTCCCCTCTCAATCATTATTCTGTTGGAGATAGGTAATAAAGGAGCAGGGGAAGCAGGGGAAGCAGGGGGAGAGAAAGATTCTTAAGTTGTGAATCTTCAAGACTTCAGAATGCGATACTGCTGGGCTATGTAATAAAAAAATCGGTAATAATCCTGAAATTCTTGGCTCTCGCTTCGCCCTTGCCAATAATAATTTACTTGACCTTGAGTTAGTGTCAGTGTCATCGAAGCTAATTTTTGATTAATTTCTACAACTAACACTCCAGAAATTCCTTGAGCAGTCTGAAAGTTAGAATTTTTATTTGTCCTAGTTTTTGGATCTTGAATAATCGACTCTAGTAGCTGCTTACTTGCCCACCCTCGAATTTCTACAGATTTGTTTTGCGGTGAAACAAACACAATACCATCATTATTTTCTGGTGCTTTCAGCGAAGACCAGTTACTAGGATATGGAAACTCAAAGCCATAGCGGGAATTGTTATAAGTTTTCCATGTAATATTTTTTACGTCAAAATCAGATGTAGCGCAACCAAATAACATTAAAAACAAAACAAAAGTACTACTAAAGCAGAAAACAAAGGTATAGATTATTTTTTTTAAATTCAAATACTTACTTACAGCAAGAGTCATTTCTACACCTTTTGCCAAAGGCACTAATTACAGTACCAGTACCATACATTCATTTGCCAGCACTATTTTTAAGCTAAACCTCCATGGGCAATAGCGCACAACAATGATATGAAAATACCTCTTCTCCCACTCCCCATTTTAATGTAACAATATGTAACGAAAAAGCTGTCAAAACGTTTTACCATCTTGACAACAATCAAGAGAGTCGATAACGTGATATACATACCCGGGTAAGACCGTTAAAGAGTTATATGCAAGCTAAGCAAAAGGTTACTTTGTATCTATCGCCAGAACTGCACAGGAGGCTGAAAATTCGTTCAGCAGTTGACTCCACGCACATGTCGGAACTTGCCGAACGCGCACTCGTTTTTTATCTGTCCAATTCAGAGCTAGTTGACGAAATAGAAGCTTCTTCTTACGGGCGAACCCATAGAGTTTATTCCTGTCCAAATTGTGAAAGCTCAGTAGTTTTACGTGATGGGGAATTAGTTGCATTGGGTAATCAACCAGGGGTGATTGGACACGATCATCTTCCTATTGATGAGATGGAACAAGATGAAACCCATCCTAAGGGTGAAGAAGAATTAGTTCCTTGTTAGATAAGAATTATGAATGGGTAATTCATAATCCGGTTGTTATTACCGAGAGCAATGTCTGTACTGTCTCTATAAGGTCTCAAGTAGGTTGATGTATGAAAGAAGAGCTCAATATTTTAATTCAAGCTCAATACCCTCTAATCTACCTTGTGACCTCCGAGGAAGAGCGGGCTGAGCAGGCAATCTCCACAACCGCCCAACTGTTGAAGCCGCAACGCCGAGTGTACGTTTGGACAGTAACCCACGGTATTGTGGAGTATGGTCAACCCCGGAATGTCACTCAACATAACACCGTTTCACCAGAGGCGGCAATTGAGTGGATCATCCGGCAGAGAGAGCCTGGTATATTTATTCTTAAAGATTTACATCCATTTATTGATGCACCTGCAACTACCAGATCGTTACGCGATGCGATCGCTAGTTTCAAGGGTATGCAGAAGAACATCATATTGATGTCACCTATGCAGCAAGTACCCATTGAGCTAGAAAAGGAAGTTGTAGTTCTAGATTTTAAATTACCAGACATGGTTGAGTTGAACAAAGTTTTAACTCACCACATAGATCAGAATCGTGGGCGGCGGCTCACCACAGAGGCCAGAGAAAAGCTTCTAAGAGCAGCTTTAGGTTTAACTAAGGATGAAGCCGAGAAAGTATACCGCAAAGCACAGGTAACTACAGGACGCCTGACAGAAGATGAAGTAGACATAGTTTTATCTGAGAAAAAGCAACTCATCCGGCGTAATGGTATCTTAGAATACATCGAAGAAGATGAAACCATTGATGCTGTAGGTGGCTTAGAGGAACTCAAGAAATGGCTCAAGCAACGCTCTAACGCTTTTACAGAGAGAGCCAGAGAGTATGGTTTACCTCAACCAAAAGGGATGTTGATTCTCGGTGTTCCAGGTTGTGGTAAGTCGCTGATAGCCAAAACTACATCTCGCCTGTGGGGTTTACCACTGTTGCGCCTAGACATGGGGCGAGTTTATGATGGCTCCATGGTGGGACGAAGTGAAGCAAATCTGCGTAACGCCTTAAAAACAGCAGAATCTATTTCTCCAGCGATTCTATTCATCGATGAATTAGATAAGTCGTTTGCTGGTAGTGCTGGTTCATCCGACTCTGATGGCGGTACATCGAGTAGAATCTTCGGTTCTTTCCTCACCTGGATGCAAGATAAGAAATCTCCAGTGTTTGTCATGGCAACAGCTAACCGAGTAGAGCGTTTGCCTGGAGAGTTTTTGAGGAAAGGTCGCTTTGATGAGATTTTCTTTGTAGACCTACCCACACCAGAAGAGAGACAGGATATCTTTAAGATTCACCTGACCAAGCGCCGTGAAGACATCACTCGATTTGACCTTGAGCAACTAGCTAAGATGTCTGATGGTTTTTCTGGAGCAGAAATTGAACAAGCGATCGTTGCGGCGATGTACGAAGCTTTCGCCCAAGATCGGGAGTTCACACAACTAGATATTATTGCTGCGCTAAAAGCGACTTTGCCGCTGTCTCGGACAATGCAAGAACAAGTAACGGCCCTCAGAGACTGGGCCAGACAGCGAGCTAGACCCGCAGCATCTTCCATTGCTGAATATCAGCGAATGGAGTTTTAAAAGCTTTCCCTTGCTAACCCAGGGGGAAAGGCTAGCTTTGTCAGCTAGCAGTTATGAAAAAAGCCGCCTCAACTTATAGGTGCGGCTTCGCCCAAAACAAACCGTTGTCGTTTTTCTCACTCTCTCATTGGAGGAAACCCAAATGTCTCATTTTAGCACTCTGCGTACCAAGATCACCGATGCTGAAATCCTCAAGGCTTCCCTGCGCGACTTGGGTATCAGCGTGAAGACTGAAGCTGATGTTCGTGGCTACAACGGTCAGCGCGTTCGTTCTGACATCGTTGCCGTGTTAGATGGCGAATACGATCTAGGTTGGTCTCGCAACAGCGATGGTTCTTTTGACCTCATCGCTGACCTGTGGGGCGTTGCTAAAAAGCACAACCAAACCGAGTTGATCAACTCCATCAATCAAAAGTATGCCGTTAACAAGACCTTGGCTGAAGTAAAACAGCGCGGTCTACAAAACGCCAATGTGAAGTTGGTATTGCAATAACAATTTCTCTGCGCGTTCCCAAAGCTGCACGGGTTAACTAGGCATTAGCGGTTAGCCCGCTTTTTTATCGGGACTGAGATTTATTTCTCAGTCCCTATTTTAATGGTTTATGATCCATTTTGTCCAAAACGCAGAATCACTCATTTCCTACCTAGAAGATAAATTGATCTGAGTACAAGTGTGTAATAAGGACTTTTAAGAAAAGCCACTACGTTGAGTGAAGCTGTCAAACGTGGTTTGATTGAACCCTTAAGCCAGTGAGCCAGATTTCTGAGGAAGTTCGCGCAATGTTGGAGATGTTAAAAAACGTTTTGGATGGAGCTAGCTGTTTATTCTATTACAGTAGGTAGATTATTCCTTACCAAATTTGACTTAAGTCTAAAATAAACCCAAGTAGTAACGCTTCACCGCTCAGTGTTTTCGGATTATTTAATTCCTCAACCGCTGTATTAGGACGATAAATAAAAACTTTACGTTGTTTTCTATCAATTAACCAACCAAGTTGTGTCCCATTATTAATATACTCTTGCATCTTATCTTGCAAAACTCGCAAACTATCACTCTCAGAACGCAGTTCAATGACAAATTCCGGGCAAATTGGTGCAAATTTTTTTCGTAGTTCTGATGGTATTGCTTCCCAGCGTGTACGTTTTATCCATGCCGCATCTGGAGACTTAACAGCGCCATTAGGTAAAGTAAATCCACCACTGGAACCAAACCCCACCCCTGTACCATCTTGCTGTGTCCATGCCCATAACTGACCAATTAAATTAAAATTATGCTCATCAGTTTCTGCACCAGTAGGGGACATAATCTCTAATTCTCCAGCAGCGTTACGTTCAATACGAAAATCGCGGTTTAGCTGACAAAACTCGTAAAATTGATCGTTTGTCATGGCGATCGCAGGTTGCAGTTGCAAGACAATTGGTACAATCTCTGTGACTAGGGGTAAGTTTGTAGTCATGATAGTTTTTAGGGACTTCACCTGTTTTTAGGATATATCTTCGCAAGAATATTGGAAAATTAAGCAACTGTGGGTCTGTTTTCCCAGATGGAGAAGTTAAGCGCGATCGCAATCCGCCATAGTTAAAAACTATTAATTTTAAGTATAGAAAAAAACACTAAATCTTAAGATAATCCTCGATTATTTTCATAAATCCTCTACTTAAGGAGAGATCACAAATGCTGAAAATTTGTATTGCTTTTCTTTGCACTATCTTTCTGACTTTTAACCTAGTCATTGGTAACGCCTGGGCAGTAGGTCAATTTTCTCAGACCTGTGAGAACATTAATATCAACGGTTCAATCTTAACGGCCGATTGCGAGAAAGCTAATGGACGTACGTATTCTGCAACTTCCATCGATCTAAATCCACATATTGCCAATATTGATGGAACTTTAAGCTGGGACGGAGAGCAATTCGCTTTAACTTGCGATAATATTGGTCTGGCTGCTACTAACAGACTTCGTGCTGAGTGCGAGAAAGCTGATGGACAAACTTATATAGGCTCATACCTCAATCTTGATGAGCATATTGCCAATTCTAATGGAACTCTTAAGTACGAATAATACAGCTATTACAGCTAACGTCAGGTAGGTTAGGACATAAACTAAACAGAAAACCCAGACACCAAGAGACTTTCAAGCCTGTTCCCTGCTATAAACAATGCCAAAATTTTAGGGGTGGTTACAAAACCACCCCTCTATTCCCCTCATATTTAAAATTTACTTACACTACACTTCTTAAGAAGTATATTTACTCAGCAATATTAACTAAACTTTCAACTTCGGAAGTCGCCAATGTTGGGGCTGTAAAAATTCGTGAGTACAGACTTGATGGTTGTTGATGAGCAACAACTGGTAGAACTTGACGAGCATGGGTTGCTACTTCTGTTGCTTTCACATCATAAGTCTGTGTTGCTAACTTAGGATATAAACCGATACTGATAATTGGAATTAGCAGACAAGCGGTGATAAATAACTCGCGGGGTTTGACATCTGAGATTACGGCATCCAAATGTAACTCTTCACTTTGCTGTCCGTAGAATACTTGACGGAGCATTGAAAGTAAATAAATCGGAGTCAGAATCACACCCACTGCTGATAGCAGTACGACTACAATCTTGAAACTAGAACTGTAAACATCGCTGGTGGCGATACCGAGAAACACCATCAATTCGCCAGCAAAACCACTCATACCAGGTAAGGCGAGAGAAGCCATTGCACCTGCGGTAAATAGCGCGAAGGTTTTGGGCATTACTTTTGCCATGCCGCCCATTTTATCCATCGCCAAGGTGTGGGTACGTTCGTATGTGACGCCAGATAGGAAGAACAAGCTAGCAGCAATCAAACCGTGGGAAACCATCTGCAAAACTGCACCACTGACACCGAGTTCTGTGTAGGAGGCTAAACCAATCAGCACAAATCCCATGTGGGCAATGGAAGAGTAGGCCAAGCGCCGCTTGAGGTTGGTTTGAGCAAAGGCGCAACACGCACCGTAGACTATATTTACTACACCCAAAATTGCCAATACTGGGGCAAAAGTCACATGGGCGTTGGGCAACATTTCAATGTTGAAGCGGATGAGGGCATAACCACCCATTTTTAGTAAAACACCAGCCAATATCATTGAACCGGGTGCTGATGCTTCACCATGGGCATCAGGCAACCAAGTATGTAGAGGGAAAATTGGCAGCTTTACTCCGAAGGCAATCAAGAAACCTGCGTAAACTAACAATTCAAAAGCTTTAGGATATTGCTTCATTCCCAGAGTCGCCATGTCGAAGGTGACGGTATCTCCAGAGAATGCCATTGCTAAACCCGCAACCAAGATAAATATTGATGCGGCGGCGGTGTAAAGAATAAACTTAGTCGCTGCATATTGACGTTTTGGCCCTCCCCAAATAGAAATCAGCAGGTAAACCGGCACTAACTCGATTTCCCACATTAGGAAGAACAACAGTAAATCTTGAGCGACAAATACGCCAAGCTGGGCACTGTACATCGCTAACATCAAACCATAAAACAATCGCGGCTTGGTGGTAACTTTCCAAGCCGCGAAGATTGCGAGAGTATTAATCAAACCTGTCAGAAGTACCAGGGGCATCGACAGACCATCAACCCCTACTGACCAATTCAAACCCAACTGCGGTACCCAAGGATAACTTTCTACAAGTTGGAGTGTTGAATTCTGGAAATCATAATGATACCAAAAGGCATAAATCATTAATGCAAAGTCGGCGATCGCAATTCCCAAACTATACCAGCGGACGGTTCTACCTTCTTTATCGGGAATTATAGGGATGGCTAAGGCAGCCACCAAGGGCAATAAAATTATGGCTGTTAGCCAAGGAAATTCCATAAAATTCATCACTTCTGACAATCGTTTTTTGTTTTCGCTTTTGATTACATTATATTAAGCAATTCATAGTTTTGTAAATTTTATTGACCTCCGAATAATTAAATTTTGGGGTTTTTTTGAGCATATGTACTCACAAAAGTCTAGGTTGTGAGCATTGATAAGTATTTATTCTGATCATTTACCGTTGCAATGCTATTCTAAATGTAAAGTTTTGCAACGTCAACAATCAATAGTAGTTCCAGCCAATGTGATCAAAACAGCGATCGCACAAGCATATGTGAATTGCCGCGATCGCCGATTGCAGGTATGACTGAACTGCTAAACAATCCGGTTGACAATCGTCCAAACTTCCCCATCTGAACGGACGTGGGGGACGGAAATTGTCTTGAACCCGGTGATGAAAGGTTTGTAGTACACTTGCCAATAAATGGGACTTAGTTGATCAGCACAAGTTTTTAGCTGGCGGATTTCTGTTGCTAGTTCTCCTGCCAGTTGATTAATGCGTTGGGCATGAACTTGAGCTACTTTTTTCACTTCTTCTAGCTGTTGCTGTTGGGTGAGTTGTTTTGATTCAACCTGCCAACGAGTTAATTGAGCTTGTTTATGATTTAGCTGTATTTTTAATGCGGCGATCGCATCATCTATACCTTTAAGTTCAGCAAATAACTGGGGATTTTCTCTGGCTTGGCGACGGTAGGTCTCAACCATTGCTAGAGGTGAATCATTCTCGCCAGATTCTACATCATTAATAGTGAGGGTAGCGCGTTCTTGCTGGAGAACTTGAATTTGAGATTGAAGTGCTGTGATTTCTGCTTGAATTTGATCCATAATCTCTATCCCTCGTGAACGCTGCTAGTTGCACCTTGGGTATCTAAAGCAAGCGATCGCACAACGTTCGTAATTCCTTCTCCTTGCCAAGCATTTTCCATTGCGGCCTCCACGGCTGTTGAGTGGGCTGCATCTGCTAAAGCTAGCAGTGTCGGCCCCGCACCACTAATCACCATGCCATAAGCACCAGCAGTCACAGCTGCTATGTTGACAGCATCGTAACCAGGAATCAAATTTTTACGATAAGGTTGATGCAACTTATCTTGCAAGGCTGCCTTTAACCATTCTCCTTTGGCAGTTTCCAACCCACGTAACAATAACCCTAGATGCGCCGTGTTGAAAATTGCATCTGCACGACTCACTTCATTTGGCAGAACACTCCGCGCCTCTTGGGTGGAAAGCTCAAAATTAGGAATAGCAACTATCGGCACAACATCGTCGTGCCAAGGAACGTCACAAATTTCCCAACCTGTGCCACTAGTAGCAGCCAGACGACAACCTCCTAGCAAGGCTGGAACGACATTATCAGGATGCCCTTCGATAGCGATCGCTAACTCCATTAGTTGCAACTCATTTAAAGGCGCACCTGCCAGTTGATTAGCCGCAATCAACCCACCAACAATTGCCGTCGCTGAACTACCCAAACCTCTAGATAACGGTACACCCAACTGAATTTTTATTTTTACTGATGGCGGCATTTGTTCTAAATGTTCATAAAATTTGATAAATGCCTGATATAGCAGATTACTCTCATTAGTTGGTACTTGTTGAGCTTCTGTACCCGTAACATTAATAATTAATCTATTCTCTTCGGTGCGAGTAAACTTGAACTCGTTGTATAGCGTTAAAGCTGCACCAATGCAGTCAAAGCCAGGCCCCAAATTAGCAGTTGTGGCAGGAACAGTTACAGTGACATCAGAAATAACAGACATTTGTCAATACTCACTAATTAATCAATTAGCATCCCATGTCGTGCTAATTCGTAATTCGTAATTCGTAATTCGTAATTAAGGCGTTGCATAATTGCGGGATGATTTATCGGGCTACGCCCCGCTACGCTAACACGCAGAGGCAAGGCAGCGCGTTGCGGAGCGAGT
>NZ_JCACKM010000107.1:0-23713 GCF_059505385.1 Desmonostoc vinosum | reverse complement strand
AGAGCGACACAGGAGCGTCGCGTCATTACGAATTACGAATTACGAATTATTTAATTACCTGACAAAGGCGGTAAAAAATGGGTCGCATAAATCCCTACACATTACAAATGCAGATTACCCGGATGTTTGAGCAAGGGCAATCATTCTTTGCTACAACTAAAGTGCAGGAATGGTTGAAAGAACGCAATCACGATCCGTTAGATTACGACATTATTTTTCATAAAAAACCTGCTCCTCCTGGTTCAAAAGCAGTGATAGCAGTAGAAATTGAATTGCGTCGTAAAGATGGGCAACCAGTAGATCCATGGTTGCAAGAACAAGCGAATCTCCATGGCTGATTTTGTCCGAGAACAAGCAAATATAATTTACGTTTAATGTGAATTAAGTTAGGAAAAATTGGTCTTGCTGATGTCATAAATCTTTGCCCTCACCCTAAATTCCTCTCCCAAATTGGGAGAGGGACTTTGAAATTGCTCCTCTTCTCCCACGCTTAGGAGAAGAGGTTGGGAGATGAGTGCTATTGTTGCATTCATCAACGGTATTCCTAATTCACATCAGACGTAATTTATCAAAAAAGAGCATCTCGATTACGGAATGCTCTTTCAAAATTTGTAGACATAAAAAATATCTTTTAAAATTACCGACATGAAATCAAATCAACCGTGGGTTTTTGCATTTTGGGTTTACTTGGGAATTTTAATGTCCATTTCTTTATCAGCATATCTAAAATTTATTCCAACGGAAATTACCAAATTTCCATATTATGATACATTTTTACATTTTCTCTTATTAGGAATTGCGGCGTTTCTCAGTCATTTAGCTTTAAACAAGCGCAAGATTAAAATTTTGAATGTTTCTTTGCCATTAGCACCATTTATTGTCACTTTTTTTTGTATAGTCGATGAGATAATTCAACTATTTACACCCCATCGCAGCTTTGATTTAACAGATTTAGCTGCTGATTTATGTGGGATTATATTATTCACCTGGTTAGCCGAAAGAAGCTTTAAGAGGGGCTAGTAACTGTTTTCAAACTCCTTTCTTAGGCTTAATTATAGGTTGGTAAGCCACCCCCGTGCGCGTGGGAATGGCGTGGTTTCCCCATGAGAGGAACGAAACCCAACATTGAAGTTGCTGTGTTGGGTTTCACTACGTTCACCCAACCTACGTTTATAGTTTGAAAACACGCCCTAGAGACTATAGCAATCCCCATACTTAGAAGTGAAAAATCAAAGCAAACTACTATAGATGGTTGACAGAACGCTACATAGAATGTGAGATTAACTTAGTTTCTGGATACTTATTGTAAAACCTAGTTATGCGAGATCTCAAACTGGCTCCAAGTTGGTTGCGGTTTTTCATAGTTTTGATGCTGGTATTGGGTATTTTCTTCCGGTTCTTTCATCTGGAAAACAAACTTTACTGGCATGATGAGGTCTATACATCTTTCCGGGCGGCTGGGTATACAGGCCAAGAAATCGGTGCAGAAATTTTTCAAAATCAGGTGATGTCAGCCAAGGAGTTACAAAAGTACCAGCGTTTAAAACCTGGAAGCACAGCAGCAGATACAATCAACTCTCTAGCAGTTGAAGACGCGCAACATCCACCGCTATATTTCTTATTGGCTCGCTTTTGGATGCAGGTGTTTGGTAGTTCTCGCACAGCATCACGGGCTTTGCCAGCTTTATTAAGCTTGCTGGGGTTAGTGTTTATGTATGCTTTGGGGCGCGAACTTTTTGCTTCGCGCACAGCAGCCTTGCTAGCAACAGCACTGTTAGCTATATCGCCTTTTGATATTTTGTTTGCTCAAATTGCACGGCAGTATAGTTTTTTGACAGTCTGGGTGATTGGTAGTAGTTTTTTTCTGGTAAAAGCTTGGCGTTCGCCAACTTGGTACAATTGGGGTCTATATGCTTTAGCAACTGCACTTGGTCTATATACCCATCCTTTTTTTGGACTGACGCTGATTGGTCATGTGGTTTATATACTGCTAATGCAGTTCTGGGATAGAAAGACTCAAAATCGACCAAGAATTACCACCTTACAGTTTTGCTTAGCGATCGCTGCCTCAATTATCCTATACAGTCCGTGGTTATTTGTAATCAAAACCAGTTATCAACGAGTTTTAGATACTACAAACTGGGCAAAAGGCGGAGACATAATTTACGTAGTCAAACTGTGGATTCTCAGCTTTACATCTCTATTTTTTGATTTAGATGTTGGCTTCGATAATGCCGGAACTTATCTTCTCAGACTGCCATTCTTAGTCTTGATTGCAGTTGCTATTTACACAGTTTGCCGTCACACAAATCGAGAAACTTGGTTATTTATTCTGACTGCAATTTTTGTACCTTTTTTGATTTTGGCTGTGTCTGATTTACTTTTAGGAATGCGGCGGTCTGCGGTCAGCCGTTACTTAATTTCTTGTTTTCCTGGGGTACAACTGGCGGTAGGTTACTTCTTAGCAACTCAACTGATTAATTTACGCCGCTTATGGCAAGGTGTCATGGTAATTCTAATTGCTGGTAGCATCGCTTCTTGTACTGTGAGCGCCTTTTATGATACATGGTGGAGTAATATTCCCAGCTACTTTAATGCAGAAATGGCACGGCGAATTAATGCTACTGAGTCGCCAGTTTTATTTAGTGATAGTGGCTATGACGGGACTAATTTAGGAGATTTAATTTCTCTGAGTTATTTATTAGATGACAATGTACGTTTAGTATTTTTTGGTCAACCTCCTAATTTAGAGAAAGCAAATGTTGTATCTCTGGTTTCAGGTAATTCTCAACCATTCTTGTTTCGTCCATCGCCACAACTTGTCCAAGCTATTGAATCCAAGTATGGTCAGCTTTTACCAGCAGTTCCCGAAGGCGGGTTGACACAAATAAAATAGTTCTCGCCTCAGGGTAAGTGCATCTAATTTTGTATTGAACTAAAATTAAGTAAATTATTCTTCGTGATTTACTTCCTTTTCTAGCAACACCTTAATGTGATTCTCATTAGTTGCAATACGTGGTTCTACTATAAGGCTGCTAACGCGCCATCCTTCTTGACCAAGGTAATTCAATAAATCGAGAATTTTTTGATCTCGTAATTCTTGCTTATCAAAAACTATTTGTTCGATTCGGTATTCAAAACGTTTCATGAACTAACCTCTTTTAATTACTAATAAGACTTACCGTTGTGAACTACAGGATTTAGTTTTGCTTGTAACCAGGCTTGAAAAAGTGATTCCAAAATTTCTTGTCTTACTGATTCGCTCAGTTCGCTGGGAAACCACTTCTCAATTTTAATAATGTGATAGCCAAGTGTTGTTTGAATTGGCCCAATTAATTCCCCTTCTTTTGCTTGGGAAACAACTTCTGCTATCTGTGGCATTAGTTCGGAAAGAAAGCGAATACCAGCAAAACCCCCATTTTCTTTGGATTGCCTACCTTTTGAATGTTCTAGCGCTAAAGCACAAAAAGAAGCAGATTCTTCTTTGATAGCGTGAACTATCTTAAGCGCATTTGCTAGGTCACGCACAAGAATCTGAGACAAAGCCACACTTTTAAAATGGTGACGATTGTTTATATAATGATGATCGACACTTGATCCGAAAAGAAGTTCTTTTAATTTTTTCGTCAGTAAAGTTACTCTAATTCCACTCGACCAATCTTCTATACTAATCCGCTGAGCAGAGAGCCATTTAATGGTTTCAGTGGCTCCCAATAGTTTGTGTTCTTGACGAAATGTATCTCCGGCTGCTTGCAATTCCTCATCGGAAACGGTGACATTGAACTGTTCACAGATGGCTAAAATGAGGGCGTCGTATTCAGCTTTGGCTGCAACTTCAACTATTTGGCAAGAATAACGCAGGTAAGTAATGATCTCTGCATCAGTTGCTGGAGAAAGTTCTGGCAATGCAGATTCATGTAAAAGGTGTAACTCGGTTTTTTCTAGAGTTTCTTTCATCGCTTGGGGTTAGGGAGTAGGGAGTGGGGTAAGAAAGCTTTTCATGTTTGGTTGTGAGATTTTCCCGTGGGGGACTGTCTTGTTTGCACTCTACTGTGGTGTAGTAGCTTTTCTGGTGGGATTTCTTGGATTTTCAGTTTGCAAGCATGTAAGTCGCCGTAGAGACTGAGGTATTCAAGTTCTGCGGGGGTGAGTTTACCTTGTTGGACTGCTGCGATCGCAGCATCAATTTCCGCACGCTGAGTCACGCCTGTTAAGCAGATATCTACGCTATTTTGCGTTAGGGAATAACGATATAAATCAGGAACAGTGGGTAACCAGCAAGTTTGTGGTAAACCAGCAGGCGCTTGCCACAGCAAATTTGTGTGAGAACCAGCAGTTTTAAATGTAACAATGCCCGGTCTAGAAGGGTCTTGGGCATCTACTTGATTGAAAATTTGACTCTGGGCAGAACGATGAGCTGCATTGTGTCTCACCATCACCACATCCAATAAGGGACTATGCAACCACTGCTGAGCAAGGTTAAGGTCATGGAAAGAAGCGCCAATGTAGCGCACCGCACCCATTTTTTTTAAACGTTCTGAAACACCAAACATGTTTTCGATGGTGCGCTGATAAACGCTATTAGCACCCCTCAGATCTGGAGAAAGCTGCAAGCAATCGTGTAAGATTGACCCATCATTAGCACCAATCCAGCCCCAGAAAAACACATCAATATAGTCAATCCCCAACTCCTCGAATTGATCGAATAAAGCGGCGATCGCCATTTCTGGATTTTTAATGTAAGTCACAGTTGCCAATACTACTTTTTCACGCACCGATGAACCACGTCCACACAGTTGACGCAGCGCTCCAGACATTGAACTGTAGATGTAGTGGTGCAGGTCGCTAGAGTAGAAGAAATAGTTAATTCCTTTATCGAAGGCATAAAGGGTATCCTCACTAGAGATACCACCACCACCACCCAAACCAAGACAACTGACAGTTAAATCAGTCCGTCCCAGTTTGCGATAAAACGGTAAATCAGACTCTGGAAATCTATCCTCTACACAACCGACTTCGCTAGCTATGACTTCTGGAGGTGGTGCCAGATCAATTAGTTTCATAGGTGTAAAAGCAAGTATTGTTTGACAAACAAGAAGTTGCAGGACTTTCTCGATTAATATTAATTACGAATTACAAATTACGAATTACGAATTACTGTATAGATATCTTGAGAGTTGGCGTTTAAATAAGGACGTTGTAAATCAATCCCCAGCAGAGAAAAGTTTTGGCGGATAGATGCCATGCGATTCTCTGGAGAGTCGTCTCCAGATAGCCAAGCTGCCAACAAGCCATTGGCAATAATTTGGCAGCGGTTCATCCCAAAACTCTCCGAAGCTGCAAATTTTTGATCTGGTTCCTCTGCTAAAGCCAGTCCTGGGGCTAGCTGCTTGGTAAACAAGGGTACTTCCATGCGAAAATGCGATCGCTGTTCTGCATAAACAGTTGTAAGTACTTGCCGAACTACTTCATAGTTGCTTTTTGCAAAGTACAGAACCCCTGAATCGTGGCGTTTATAGTCAGAGGGATTGTACAGCACCTTAAAACTGAAGGGGATTTTGATTTCGTTGAGTTGCTGCGTTAAACTTGCCATGACAGCAACTGCACCTTCAGGACTGAGATTAAAGTAGATTCTCACAAGCTCATCATCGGTGTTTAAACCCATGTCGCTAACTGCCATGTAAAATCCATTTTGAATGAGATTTCGGGGCATGAGGATAGCAACAGAGTCTCCCACCATTGCAGATTGATCTGCTAGTTCTTTGCGCTCAACGTGCAATGTCAGCCCACCTTTGTTAACAGCGAGAACACCATCACTTTCTTGTCGCACTACAGACCAACCTGGATCAAAATAACCTTTACCGCTATTGCTTTGGTGTAGTCGGTCGTAAAATTCTAGGTCTATTCCTAAGAAGGTATTGTTTTCTAGATTCTGGTAAGGTGCTGGCCCAACTGAATCGGCCTCCGGTGCTAGGGTAGTTTGCAGAGAGCCATTGTAGTAGATGCCGTAGAGAAAGCTTTGCAGCTGTAGACTCAAATACTTATTTTTCAGGTCGAAAGGTATGTGCTGAAAGCGGGCTACCACCTCAGCAGGAATCTCCAGAGGTTTGTAAGCAGGATGGCTGATACAAAAGCTGGACTGGATTTGCAGATTGGTAACGATATCTTGAAGAGAATCCAGTAATTGATCTGGTGCAGAAGTTTGTACTTGATTAGAAAGAGAATCTAATAATTGCATATTTATATGAATGGGGAGTGGGGAGTAGGGAGTGGGGAGTGGACAGTGGGCTTCTCCTGTCGGAGACGCTGCGCGAACGACTTCGCTCAGCTCACGGACAGTAAGGAGTGGATAGTGGAATTGGGATTCTCAGTTACTATTCAGGACTCAGATCTAGTATTATGCAGTCCTGAGTCCTGAGTAATACCAATTCCTAATTAATTACGAATTACGAATTACGCATTACGAATTAGTTGAGAAAAGACTGTTGACATTGATTGTTCTGGGCGACACAGCAAACTCTTAGCGACCTGAAGCGTACAAATACCTACATTGCCAAAGGATTTTTGGTGCTGAATCATTGCTTGAATTTGTTGAATCATGGCAAAGCCAGAAAACTGCACAACTCGCTTTAAAAAGTCAGGACGACGCTGTAAAATTTCTGGAAAGTTACTTAAATAAGCTTCAGTCAAGGCCTTCATGGAAGGCTGGAGCAGTTCGAGTGGAGTCATTGCTAAGCGCAAAGCTTCTTCTACGTCAATAGATTTACTGATTACCAAGCTATTGAGCCAAATGTGCATGTAACTGGCGATTAGGGCCCCTAAGTCAAATGCAGGGTCTCCCCAAGCAGAACGCTCCCAATCAATCAATCGGACTCTACTTTCGTTTGAGGTGTCTGATTCCCAATTGTTGTGCAAAAGAATATTGTTCAGTTTCAGGTCATTATGTGTTAGACAACAAGACTCAAAAGCGGTAGCAAGTTCAGCGATCGCTTTTCCTAAACTGTCGTAACGTTGATAGAGAGCAAAAAATTTCAGTCCTTCGGCGGGGACTAAACCGAAAACCTCGGTACCAATCCGTTCTAGCCCCAGACCAAAGTTAGGAGTGTAAGAGGTGGTGACATGAGCGGAATGCTGAGAAAAGTAGTCTTGGTATTCCTGATTGTCTAGAGTGCTGCGATGAACTTGAGCTAAAATTGCTCCAATTTCAGTGGCGATCGCAGTTGGAAATACATTCTCTCTAGCGTAAAAATCCGCCAAGTCCCGATAATTACTGAGATAGTTAAAAACAATAATTGAATGTTCAGCATCAAAATGCAGCACTTCTGAGACTGATGAGCGCATGTGACACAGTTGTGGGAAGTGTTGCAAAAATTCATGCAACCGCCATTCGCTGAAGAACTCACCAGCAGTTTTTCCCTCTTGATTATGACGTTCTTGCTTAGCTAAGAGTTGGCGATCCTCAGGCAAAGTCAGTAACAAATTAAAATTCTTGGCTGGCTTTGGCTCAATTTTAAACAGATTTTTCTCTTCTCCAGAGCAGAGTTTTTGAGCCGCTAGATAATCGATAATATTTTGTGAACTGATTGTAAAAGACATTATGTTTCTGCTGAAATTATTTTCAATAAGATAATGGACTCAAACTTGAATTATTCTTCAATTATTTCTAGTAACTAAATTAATTACATAATGCAAAATCAAGAAAGCAAACACTAGGTATGTAATCCAAGCAAGAATTACTCCTGGTCGATCTAAGCGAAACATATTAGAAGACCAAGACCCGATATTTTGAACTAATAATTGCGATATGCTTAGAGATATCCAAGCAATCCCTGCAAGATATTCTCTAGCAACTAGATGAGAAACTCCTAATACGAGATAGAGAATAGCTGTTATATCAGTAAGATGAGAATTGTTCTGTTGCATACTTTATACCTGCTTTTAGTAAAAGGGATTGGGGATTGGGGATTAGGAATTGAGAATTAGATATCAAGTAACCTATTCCCTATTCCCTATTCCCTTTTACAGTTGATAAAAACTATCTGAAAATACGAGTGATGGCATAAGATGCGCCAGCACTAGCTGAGAAAGCAACTATGGTTGTGATAATAATGGGTATTATTCCACCTTTAACAGCAGCAAATTCCTCGTCAGTAAACTCGTTTAAGTAGGTTTCTTCGTCAGAAATTAGATCAAAACCTGCGCGTAAATCTTGAATGCAAATCGTAGCCATGATGTAACTCTTCCAATTTTTAGTGTTTGTGTCAATTCAACGTCAAAAAGTTCTGTTAATGCTTATTTTTTAAGAGCAGAATAAGCACCAACAGCAGCACCAGCAACCATAGCACCGATAACATATTCTGAGGCGATCGCTACACCCCAAATTACTATAGGACTAAGTCCACCATTAGTACCGTTAAGTTCTTGTTCGGTTAACTCATTCATGAAGCTTTCAGAATCCATGAATAATTCAGAACCAACAGGTTGTAGGTTGGAAATATTGATACTAGCCATTTGAAAAATCCTCCGATTTAGATTTGTTTGCTAGGAATGAAACTTGGTGTTTCTTGCCTTTGTTGTTTATATCTTCACCGACATATTGGAGGATTTCAAGTGCTTGAATAGTAGTAAAAGTGCCTTAATTAGTTTAGTTTTTATGATCTAGCTTGATGAACAAATGACTGTTTTTTCAAGGTATACAGTCACTCTCTACTATTTTTTAAATAAAGTACTTAAATTTTAGTGACATAAATAACTCACTTGTGGATAAATTTTTCTTGTTTGTCTTGAGAGTGGGGAGTAGGGAGTAGGGAGTTGGGAGTGGGGAGTGGGGTAAGAACTTTTTTCGCGTTTGGTTGTGGAATCCTATCATG
This sequence comes from Desmonostoc vinosum, assembly GCF_059505385.1. Lineage (NCBI taxonomy): Bacteria > Bacillati > Cyanobacteriota > Cyanophyceae > Nostocales > Nostocaceae > Desmonostoc > Desmonostoc vinosum. The sequence goes on along the minus strand of NZ_JCACKM010000107.1, from coordinate 14,843 downwards.
AGCAATTGTTTTAAAATTACCCTCTCAAAACAGCAATACTTTGAGAGGGTGTAAGGGGTAAAAGTTTCATTAGAGGTAAAGGTTTGGGTTTAGCATTGCTAAAACCCTACGAAAGATTGATGTGTATCAGGATTTTTGTGAATTGGTATAACGCACCGCCAGATAACAAAAATATGTTTGGGTTAAGATAGAAACGTTTATAGAGACGTTGAATTGCAACGTCTCTATCGGCATAGTTATATCCTTGCTATTCTATGGTCAATCTCAGAATTTATGTAGCATTAGAAAGGCTACATAATTAACTTTTATACGATTTGATTCGATATAAAGTTATTGACCTAAATAGGTTTCAACACAGTGTTAATGTTGATAAAAACTATTTGAAGATACGAGTGATGGCATAAGATGCGCCAGCACTAGCAGAGAAAGCAACTATGGTTGTCACAATAATGTGTATAAGTCCACCTTTAACAGCAGCAAATTCCTCGTCAGTAAACTCGTTTAAATAAGTTTCTTCGTCAGAAATTAGATCAAAACCTGCGCGTAAATCTTGGATGCAAATTGTAGCCATAATGTAACTCTTTCATTTTTTAGTATTTGTGTCAGTTATGCTTATTTAAGAGCAGAATAAGCACCGGCAGCAGCACCAGCAGCCATAGCACCAATAACATATTCTGAGGCGATCGCTACACCCCAAATTACTAAAGGAGCTAGCCCACCATTGGTAGCGCTCAGTTGCTGTTCGGTTAAGTCATGCATGAAGCTTTCAGAATCCATGAATAATTCAGAACCAACAGGTTGTAGGTTGGAAATATTGATACTAGCCATTTTAAAAACCCTCCGATTTTGATTTGTTTGTTGTGAATGAAACTTGGTGTTTCTTTCTTTTGTTATTTACATCTTCACCAACAGATCGAAGGATTTCAAGAGTTTTAATAGTGATAAAAGTACCTTAATTAGTTTAGTTTTTATAATCTAGCTTGATGAATAAATGACTGTTTTTTCAAGGTATAGAGTTATCTTCTGCTATTTTCTAAATAAAAAACTTGAATTTGAGTGACATAAATAACTCACTTGTGGATAAATTTTTCTTGTTTGTTTTAATTAAAAATCACCCTCTCACTCCAGGCAGTGTGTAGCTTTGAGTAAGAGGGTGTGAAGAGTAATACCAATTCTGTTACGAGGATGTAAGAGGTTGTTTGAAAAGTCTAAATTAATACTAACCCCGGCGATTAGAAATCGCGACTATACAGACAAAACCCACCTCCGTGGGTTTCAAGAACTCGATTTTCCGTGTTTTCCAAAGGAGGTAGACTTCGCTTGTGTAGTAGCGAATTATATTCGCCCAAAACTTTTCAAACATCCTCTAAAGACGCCTACTAACAAATATCACAATACGCTTGGGTTAAGATAGAAATATTTGTAGAGATGTTGCAATGCAACATCTCTACAGTTCAACAATTTTTACCGAAAATCTTGAATCCAAGCGTATTGCCTGACATCAAGTTCAGCAAATTGTTGACATAATGTACTCTTTCAGCTTCTAGTATTTGTGTCAGTCGAACGTCAACAATAAGTTAGTTCATTCTAAATATGCGACTGATGGCATAAGATGCGCCGGCACTAGCTGAGAAAGCAACTATGGTTGTGATGATAATGGGTATAATTCCACCTTTAACAGCAGAAAATTCCTCATCAGTAAACTCGTTTAAGTAGGTTTCTTCATCAGAAATTAGATCAAAACCTGCGCGTAAATCTTGAATGCAAATTGTAGCCATAATCTACTCTTTTAGTTTCTAGGGTTTTTGTCAGTTAAACGTCAACAAGTGTGGTGAGCGATACTTAGTTCATCTTCTTAAGAGCAGTATAAGCACCAACAGCAGCACCGGCAGCCATAGAACCGATAACGTATTCTGAGGCGATCGCTACACCCCAAATTACTATAGGACTAAGCCCACCATTGGTAGCGTTAAGTTCTTGTTCGGTTAACTCATTCATGAAACTTTCAGAATCCATGAATAATTCAGAACCAACAGGATTCAAGTTGGAAATATTGATACTAGCCATTTGAAAAATCCTCAGATTTTGATTTATTTATTGGAAATAAAACTTAGCGTTTATTTCTTTTATTGCTTATATCTTCACCAATGTATTCAAGATTTTCAAGAGTTTTAATAGTGATAAAAGTACCTTAAATAGTTTAGTTTTTGTAATCCAACTTGATGCACAAATAACTGTTTTTTCAAGGCATACAGTTATCAAAACAATCAGGTCTAAAACCGGACTTCGTCCCACTACGCTAACACCTTTGAAGGCGAAAAGTTTTTGGAGCGGGGTATAAATCCCCGTTACAAAAACGACCTGCGACCTGCGTTAACCTCTTCTATTTTTTTGAAAAAAACTTGAATTTGAGTGACATAAATAACTCACTTGTGGAGAAATTTTTCTTGTTTGTTTTAATTAAAAATTACCCTCTCAAATACTGCTGTTTTCAGAGGGATAAGGGTATAATAAGTTTGAAGTAATCATTTGTAAGACGCATTTCGACTTCGCTCAATGCTCGATCCTTGAGAATACGAGGGTTGAGCGGAGTGATCACTGAGCTTTGTCGAAGTGTCGAAACTCGGCAATCTAGGTGAGATTTAATTTAGCCTTCCTACTTAACCCTTTTATGTCACTCTCGGAAAGTAATAATCAAAGCAAGATTCTGAAACTTTCATCCAATCTAGCTTTGAGCCTTTATTTTCTAACAGTAACTAAAATTTATAACCAAAAGCTTAAAACTAAAGCTCCAAAAGGCTTTCAGCGATAGGCTTCTCCCAAACTGACAAAACAGGGTTAAGCTAAAAAACATCTAAATTACATAATCAAATTAAATAAAACTCTTGTGGGGTGGGCATCTTGCCCGCCCTAATTATGCAAGTTATATGTGGAACAGCTTACTAATTCGTAATTCGTAATTCGTAATTCGTAATTAAGTTTTGTAATGGGGATTTAGCGCCAAGTCACCAGGGGGAAACCACGCCACTTGCTTCAATTCGGGAAACCCGTCCAACGCAGTGGCTCCCCAAGATCACACTGCCTCAACTTTATCAAACAGACCCCAACACAAAACTTGTCGGTTATAGAACTGGGGGACTTAAACCCACGGAACTAATTAATAAACCTCAAATAATAAATAGACTTGTGATTGCTTGAAATTGTTCTATTATTTGCACTCCTGTTTGAATTCCATTTTGAGCAGTACCCACAACTTGCTGAATAAGACTGTCAACAAAACTTCCCCCAGTAATTTGGCTTAATTGCTCATCATTTAGTTCTACAAACTCCAATCCCTCATCTGAGTAGGTGGTTGGTAAATCTACAATTTTGATGCTAGCCATAAATAGCTCAATAAATAAAAGTACAGAATTAACTTATATGCAATCAAATATTATGTCTAGCCTATACGCAACAGTAGTTTAGACGTTCAGTACTGCTGCGTTAAATCGCTACAAGATGCACCACCGTTAGCAGAATTTCTCGATTAGATATGGAAAACCTGAGAGTCTGCAAGATCCCCAATTTCTTCAATAAGTTGGGGATCTAATTACCGCTAACCACTAGTTAGTTAAAAACTTCTCGTTTGACTTTTTTACTTTGGATATCCAACTTTGATATTGGTTCAGAATTTCTGAATAGGGAACTGTGGTTTCAAATATTAACTCAGATAAAGAAGGTGCAAATTTTCGAGGAAAGAGTTGATGCAAGGTTTTGCCTAGCAACTCTCTAAAGACAAACTCAATTAATAATCTCCTAGATGCAGGAAAAGCATAATCACCAAGCTCTACTAAAGCATGGGCGTCTTGCTGACGGCGAATAGTAAACTGGTTTAACGCCTCAGCTAAATTATCGGCATATTCATCTAAAAGACGATCAAATAAAACTACATCTTCGAGTGCTGCATTGCAACCTTGCCCTATGGAAGATGATACTGCATGAGCTGCATCTCCCAATAATAGTACATGATCCTCAAAATGATAGCGGTTACAGCGAACCGTTAAAATTCTCGATATCGGCCTATTAAGAAAAGCTTCAGCTTCTGATTCTGGCATTAGCTGACTAATTTCTGGTGTGTTCTCTTGAAAAAATTGGATTACCTCTTCTTTGCTAGATAAATTAGTTATCTGATTTTTATTATGAGGAAATAAGATGACACCGCTCATTTTTCTGTCTAGTTGATGCAATAGCACTATGAGCGTGTCGTCACCTACCATCCAAGAATGGACTTTACCTACTTCCAGTTGTTCATCAGGGTAAGGTAAGACAATAGATTTATAGTCATTAATAACGTACTTCTGTTCACACTCAAATAATTCTGTAGAAAGCAAATTTTCTCTAACCATAGAACGTGCGCCATCTGCACCAACTAATAAGTCATAACTCACAGTGAATTTTTCTTCTAATTCTGTGGGTATATCTTCTTGATTTTTTTGAAATTTAACCTTTTTTTCTACTAAATCTACTTGTGTACATTGACAATTAAAATGAATATCGAGTCTACTACTATTGTATTTTTGGGTGATTTTTTCTAATAGCAAGATTACTAAACTAGTACGGTCGAGGGTAAATAGAGGTTTTTTTCTAGTTGTAACTCGTGTTTTGCCATTCTTTTGATGAAAAATGGTTCCTATCATTTCTAAACTGATGGCTTTAACTGCTTCTTCCAAGCCCTCAATTTTTCTGAAAGCACTCATTGCTCTTTCGTTGAGAGAAATAGGAAAAGTTCTAGATTTGGAAAAGGCAACCGCTCGAGGATCACTACGACGCTCATAAATATCCACTTGGTATTTATCGTCACGTTGCAATAGATAATAAGCAAGCAAAACTCCGCAAGGCCCAGCGCCAACGATCGCTACTTTTTTACCCATAAGAATAATTCGTAATTTCAGAAACGTAAAAAAGACTTTTTACAGATATTTGGGATTATTACATGATATTTAGAGGGTCTACATCTATCGTTAAGCTAACAGACTGGGGGCAGAGCGATCGCACTTCTTCCCAATCTGGTATTTGTGGCAAGGCATCGGCGGCAAATTTAATCAATATCTGCCAGCGATAACGATTAGCTACGCGTAAAACACTGGCTGGTGCTGGCCCTAATATCTCAAATCCTTCTTCTACACTCAAAGCTGTAGCGATGATTTGTGCTGTATTCTGCACTTGTACGGCATCAAGGCTACTCAAGCGCAACAAAATCAACCGTCCGTAGGGTGGATAGTTGAGTGCTTGGCGTTGTTCTAACTCAGTTTGGGAGAAGGAATGATAATCGTGATTTCGTGCTGCCTCAATCACTAAATGTTCTGGTGTGTAGGTTTGCACGATGACTCTACCCGGATCATCACCTCTACCTGCGCGTCCAGCTACCTGAGTTAGGGTTTGAAATGCCCGCTCGCTGGCGCGATAATCTGATAGATGCAGCAATCCATCGGCGGCGACAACACCAACTAGTGTCACCTGTGGCAAATCTAAACCTTTGGTGAGCATTTGTGTACCCACTAATAAATCTGCTTCCCCATTGGCAAACTGGGTAAGCAGGGTGCGGTGTGCGCCTTTGTTGCGGGTGGTATCGCTATCAAAACGAATCAAGCGCAACTGTGGAAACTGTCTGGCTAATTCCTGCGCTACTCGCTGAGTGCCGCTACCGAAAAATTTCAGGTAAGGGGAACAGCAGTCGGGGCAAAATTGTGGATGCGATCGCCCATAATTACAGTAATGACAGCGCAATAATTGCGGTGCGCCTTCTTCGCTGTGATGATAGGCTAGCGACACATCACAATGGGGACATTCCAAGACATAACCACAACTGCGACAAGAGACAAAAGTACTGTGTCCCCGGCGATGGATAAATAAAATTCCTTGTTGTTGATTTTCTTTTAACTGCTGTAAAGCTTCTTGCAGCGCTCTACTAAATATAGAGCGGTTTCCCTGCTGCAACTCTTGCCGCATATCCACTATTTCTACTGGTGGGAGTGGACGAGAGTGGATGCGTTCGGGGAGGGAGAGGTAGTAAGAAGACGCGGGGAAATGACTCACCGCGTCCCCGCGTCTCCCCCTGTTTGTGTCTTCTTCTCTCACACTCACCCAACTTTCCAACGAGGGTGTGGCGGAACCCAAAATTAGGGGGCAATTTTCTAACTCTGCTCGCCACTGGGCAACGGTACGGGCGTGGTAGGTAGGGATGGGGGAGTCTTGTTTAAAGCTGCTGTCGTGTTCTTCGTCTAAGATAATTAAACCCAAGTTAGGCAAGGGGGCGAAAATGGCGCTGCGTGTACCGATGACGACTTGGGGTTCTCCTGTAAGCATTTGCCGCCAAGTGTCGTAACGTTCGCCATCGGAAAGGGCGCTGTGATAAACGCTCACTCTGTTGCCAAAACGGGCGCGAAAACGGTCTGTTAACTGGGGTGTGAGTCCAATTTCGGGTACTAGAACCAGGGCTGATTTACCGACTTTGAGTAAGGGTGCGATCGCTTGGAGATATACTTCTGTTTTTCCGGAGCCTGTCACCCCATGCAACAAAACTTGAGCAAATCCATCTAGTGATTGTATTATCTCTAAAACACTAGCTTGGGCAGTAGTTAGAGATTTCGCACTGTCGCCTACCAATTCTGGCCCCTGTTCTGCTCGTAATACTTCTCTTTCTTCAATAACAATGCAACCTTTTTGGGCTAGCGTTCTGAGGATAGAGAGGCTGGCATGACAAATTTGCAATAATTCACTTTGCCATAACTCACCACCACGCCGCCGCAAAACTTCTAAAATTTCTCTTTGGCGAGTGGTTAAATCACGATCGGTAGCATTTATTAATGTGACTGCTTTTTGCAGTTTTGGCCGAGTTAGTCGGGGCGGTTCTAGATAGCTTTCTACTAAGCCAAATCGCAGCAATTCACGAATGCCGCGATGAGCTGATTTAACTTTTTGTTGGAGGTAGGCGAAACTATAGTCCCCTACTGATTGCGCTTGTAAAAGTTGCCAAACTTGTTGTGCTACAGGAGTGAGAAACGTTGCCGGATGAGGTGATGCTAGTAAATAATCTCCTAGTTGCTGTTTCCCTCCTACAAGCCTGATACGACGTTGCGATCGCCCCAGTAAACCTGGTGGCAAAGCTACCCGGATCACCCCAATCAAGGGTGTATAGTAGTATGCGGCTACTCGATTGAGTAATTCCCAGTAAGCACTTGGGAAAAACCCTACGCTGATGACATCTTCTACTTCCTTGATTTTTTCTGGTGGGATATCAATATTTGGCTGTGCCAGCAAACGAATGGCGATCGCTCCTAGTTGTTGGGCCCCAAATGGCACACTCAATATATCCCCCGGCTTAATTTCTAACTGAGGTGGTAATCGGTAAGTAAATAATCCTGGATTACCTGGGCAGTCTACCAATACCTCAATCCATTTATTTATATCTGTCTGCGAGCCATATGATTTACCAGGTTCAGCTACAACTATAGGAGATAAATTTACATCATTAATATACATAGGTTCGGACTTTATAGACAGATGTTTTCTTCACCTAGCTGGTCAAAATCAACCTGGCTCATTAAACTTTAACGTTTTACTTTCATTCTCGTAAAGTGTATTTCGTAATACTTTTATTACCCATATTTGATGTTTAAAAAACTCCGTACACATCGAAAAGTTTGATTCCCCATTCCCTACTCCCCACTCCCTACTCCCTACCTAAGCAAATAATTTCATTAATCAAGTCAAATTCCTATATTACTTGATAATTTTCTGCTTATGTAATCTACTAGACAAATTAATCTTAACAATACGTGCAATAAATATTTGGTGTCTACATCTAAACAAAATTATCTCGCCTCTTGCGGAGATTTATTCTCTATCTACTAAATAGGGAGTAGTCTTTTTACGCCCATCGATAGATATTCAAGCCTTTGTGTATATGAGATGCTTTTATACAAACAAGATTGTCCGGAAATTAAGCTGTAAATTTCGTAATTTATATTATAAAGGCAACCCCATCAGGAATACGTAACTCTAGTATTAAGTTTTCCGTTTATCCAATGACTTTTAATGCATAAACATTGAAAAAATTAAGAAAACTATATGAAAATTTAAGATTTAGCTACTTTGATCTGAAATTTTTATATTTGTTAAGGTTGAGAAAGTTTGAGGATGTTTGACATATTTAGTAATTAAGAAAAAAATGAGGAATATGTATGTTGGGAGCCTGGAAAAAAAGTTTTGTTGGGTGCGAAGGGTGTTATTAGTTACTGGTTGCATTTAACCGCAATTTGGGAACGGCTGGGTAGCTCCTGAATTTCATTACTCAAAGGAAATTAGCTCAGGCTAATAAATTGCTATGTAAATGGGCACATGCATCCTTGAGGGTAACTATCCAGCCATAAATGAGCATCTGTCACTAAATTATGTACCAAACAAAGCAACAATCCTAAAGGAAACTATGAATCTTGCTGAATTGGGAAAAATGGAAATACTGGATAATGCTGCTGAGAATGAAGAACCATCACTCGATAGTTTAGATCCGGTGGCAGATGAAGATCCTTCAATTATAGAAAATCTCGAATCATCAGAAGAACGCGACGGCGATGAGATGGCAGCAGCTCGTCCTTCAGGATATAACAAGACCGAGCATGATGATGCCGTAGGCGCATTTTTTAAAGAGATGGCGCGTTATCCGCTGCTAAAACCTGATGAAGAGGTAGAGTTAGCAAAGCGAGTCAGATTTCTAGAAGAAGTCAAAGATTTGCAAGCTTTATTACACTCCAAATTAGGAGAGCATCCTAGCAAAGCACAAGTAGCTGCTGAGCTAGAAATGACAGAAAAACAATTAGAAAGTCGCTTATATCAAGGTCGTGTGGCGAAACGCAAAATGATTCGCTCGAACTTGAGATTAGTAGTATCAATTGCTAAGCGATATCTAAATCGGGGAGTGCCTTTTCTGGATTTAATTCAAGAAGGGGCAATGGGTTTAAATCGCGCTACAGAAAAGTTTGACCCAGACAAAGGTTATAAATTTTCTACCTATGCCTATTGGTGGATTAGACAAGCAATTACCAGAGCGATCGCTAACGATGCACGAACAATTCGCTTGCCAATTCATATTGTAGAAAAACTTAACAAACTTAAAAAAGCGCAACGAGAACTCAAACAAAAATTCTCACGCAATCCTTCCGAGGCTGAAATGGCAGAAGTGTTGGAAATTACAGTACAACAACTACGCCAACTGCAACAATTACGCCGTCAAGCACTTTCACTTAATCATCGCGTCGGCAAAGAAGAAGACACGGAATTAATGGATTTGTTAGAGGACGAGGACAACTTATCTCCAGAAGCAAAAATGAACGAAAACATGATGCGTCAGGAGATTTGGGATGTATTGGGAGATGTGCTAACCCCACGAGAAAAAGACGTAATTTCTCTACGCTACGGATTGACAACCAGCGAACCCTGCACTTTAGAAGAAGTTGGTAACATGTTCAATCTTTCGCGCGAACGAGTGCGACAAATTCAAAGTAAAGCCATGCGGAAATTACGGCGTCCCCACATTGCAAAACGCTTAAAAGGTTGGTTGGTGTAAACAGTTACTTGTACCAAGCGAAGTCATACCCTGCGGGATCTTGCTACGCGTAGCGTCTCCGACAGGAGAAGTATCTCACATCTTGCACCTGCCAGTGAAAATAATGAGTTTGCCGCAATAAAGTGATAAAAATTACATATCTATTTGTCTGTGCATTTAGTCCATTTCTAATGGACTTTTGCTATCAGACAGGGATTTACAATCCCTGGCTGGCTGGCGGACATCAGCGAAGTCGAACAATTAGGTAAGTTTTGCAACTGGCAGTTTGAAAGGTGCAAGATCTGAAGTATCAGTCAAGATGTCCATAACTATTGACTATTAACCATCAATTATGGACTAATAATAAATGACAACTTGCCCTGAGCGAAGTCGAAGGGATAACTAATGACTTTGCATAACGATTTAATTTTACGTTTTGCTGAACCATCCGATTGTGGTGTATTGTTTGAATTAATTCAAGGGCTGGCAGAGTATGAAAAATTATCTCATGCCGTTACTGGTGATGCCTTGGCACTTCAAGAGCATCTATTTGGCTCACGGAGATATGCAGAGGCAATTCTAGCAGAATATGCAGGTCAAGCTGTTGGTTTTGCCTTATTTCTTCATAACTATTCTACATTTCTCACTAAGCCAGGAATATATCTAGAAGATTTATTTGTCTTACCAAAATATCGCAGAAAAGGTATTGGTAAGGCTATGCTTACTAAATTAGCCCAGATAGCTGTAGAGCGAAATTGCGGTCGGTTAGAGTGGAGTGTTTTAGATTGGAATGAATCAGCACAAGAATTCTACCGTAACATGGGAGCGTCTATTTTAGATGATTGGCGAATTTGTCGTGTTACAGGAGAGACAATGATGCAATTAGCCAATAACGAAAGAACGTGAATTAGATATTAAAACTTTAATGATTTTGTCAATACTCTCACCCTAAATCCAGATCTTCGGTGCGTTAGGACTTGCGTCCATAACGCACCCTACAAAATTAAAGCTTTTAATTCACACTTAGCCGTAAATAGTAAGTAATCAAGCTTCAATGTAGGGTGCGTCAGTTGAGAGAACTTGAGCTTAACCGAGACATGATTTGGACTAACGCACCCTACTAAACTTTTTGAAAAGCTAGGGATTGTGATTTTTTAGGAATTCTTAAGGCGAAGTATGACAGCTTGTCATTTGACTAAGACAGCGGCTCAAATGAAAATTAGGAAGGATATTGCACGAGTAAGCTTTTTTTGCAGAGAGAACACGAAATGAAAAGAATTTTTGCAGTCATACTGTTAGGCATAACAATCTTCACCTTTGCCTTCAGTAGTCCAGCTTTGGCAGGAGATTCTGTGAGTGGTGCTAAAGTATTTAGTGCTAATTGTGCCTCTTGTCACGCAGGTGGTAAGAATTTAGTCCAAGCTCAAAAAACTTTGAAGAAAGACGCCTTAGAAAAGTATGGCATGAATTCAGCAGAGGCAATTATTGCCCAAGTTACCAAAGGTAAAAATGCTATGCCTGCTTTCCAAGGACGTTTAAAACCCAGCCAAATTGAAGATGTAGCTGCATACGTCTTAGATGAAGCTAATAAAGATTGGAAGTAAACTAAGGTGTAGCTTCAAAAAAACCTAACTATTCGCGGGGCTTTTTGTCCCGCTAGTAGTTCATCTCATTAGTTTTGAGTGGTTAACTGTGATCAGATTCCCGACTTTTTAAAAATCGGGAATCTCGTCGCCTCTCATATATTAATGCGAAAAACCGCTACTTTCATTGATGCTGAAATTGTCAAATATGATTCTTATGACTGATTTTTGGCGATTATTTCTCAGCGTGATTGTTGCTTTATCTGTGATTTTTTGGACTCCATCTGCACACTCATCGCCAGTATTTTATGCTCAAGTGACAGCAGGCGATTTTTTAAAGTTAGGCGTGGATGAGATGGAGCAAGGTAACTACCAAAAAGCGATCGCACATCTTGACCAAGCGATTCAACTCCAAGAAAATTTTGCTGTAGCTTATAGCGATCGCTGTGTTGCTCATCTCCAAATACAAGATTACCACCAAGCGATCGCAGATTGTACGCAAGCTATCAATTTTGCACCTGATTACTTTGAGGCTTATCTCAACCGAGGGCTAGTGTACTACAGACAAGGAGATTATTTAGCTGCCATAGCTGATTATAACCAAGCGATCGTCTTTAAACCCGATGATTTTCGCGCTCACTACAACAGAGGTTTAGCTTACCTTGCCCAAAAGAGTTATGCAAAAGCTATTGCTGACTACGATATAGCCTTAACTCAAACTCCGCAGTCTCAAAATTTACTGGTTGCAGATATCTACAATGACCGAGGTTTAGCGTATTTAGTCTCACAAGATATTCAAGCAGCAATTGTTGACTTTAATTTGGCAATTCGTCTTAACCCTCATAATTACAGAGCATACTTTAACCGGGGTTGTGCTTACGGTAGAAGCGGAGATGACTTGAGTGCTGTACGTGATTTTTCTCAAGTCATCAGACTTAATTCTAGTTATGCTCAAGCTTTTGTTAACAGGGGAATAGCTCGGTATCGTCTAGGGTATCATCAAGGGACAATATCTGGTAACAAACTGGTTCGCATCTACGCTGACTTACGTAAGGCATCAGAGTACTTTCAACACCAAGGAAAAAGCATTGCCTACGAAAGAACTTTAGATTTACTTAAGAGTCTGCAACAGGAAATAGCAGATACGTTGGAAATTGGATGAAGGGGACTGGGGACTGGGGACTGGGGACTGGGGACTGGGGAGATGCACTTCGACTTCGCTCAGTGATCGGGAGATACAGTGAGGTTTGAGCCTTTGAACCTGAATGTTACGCCTTTGAGCCTGAACGTTGAGCCTTTGAGCCTGAATGTTGCGCCTTTAAGCCTGAACGTTGAGCTTGAAATTTTAATCTCTAACTTTCTTTACCCAATCCCCAGTCCCCAGTCCCCAATCCCCAATCCCCAGTCCCCCCAGTCCCCAATCCCCAAAACTACGACAGCCTGTCTTTTGACTTTTACTTCTCGTAATAGGAAAAATACACTAGGTTCTTGTTTTTACTGGGTGTGAGAGAAACGTGAATAAATGTTTGCTTTTGCTGTCAGCTGCTTTACCGAGTATGCTGATAGTATCTCCTGCTTTTGCTGATTCCAATATTCCTAATTTAAATGAAGTTGAGCTACCCTCCAATAATGCTGAACTTCTAACTCAACAATCTATACCGATTGAAGTTCAACCAGAAACTCAGCCGGAGGAACCGCCGCAAACGGAAACAACTCCTACTGATGAAGCAGATATTAATATAGAAGCGATCGGCGAAAAAGATACTTTACCTCAATCTACGCCGACTTATGTCATAGAAAAAGAAGAAATTCAAAAACAAGGTGCTAGCAGCTTAGCCGATGTCTTAAAAAAAATGCCTGGTTTTGCGATCAATGATGCAGGTCATGGTGCAGATATTCATACAGGTACATACTATCGGGGAGCATCAATTAATCAATCTGTCTTTTTGATTAATGGCAGAAAAATTAACAACGATGTCAACACCTATCATGGTGGTACTGACTTAAACAGTATTCCCGTCGAGTCTATTGAGCGAGTGGAATTGTATAGTGGTACAGCTTCCGCTTTGTACGGTTCCTCAGCTTTTGGCGGAGTGGTGAATATCATCACCAAAGAAGGTTATGGTACGCCTAAATTAACAGGTAGTGTAGAGTTTGGCTCATTGAGTTTAAATAATCAACAAGCTAGCTATGGTGGTTCGGTCGGTGCTGTTAGATATAATTTTAGCTTTGAAAGATTCTTTATCGATAACCGTTACCGTGTGCCGGTAGGTGCAGCAAATCGTGATTCTCAAGGATTCTTATCGAATGCAGATACAGCTACTAGCACTTATTTTGGTAGCTTGGCGATTGATTTAAATCAAAGGAATTCTTTAAATTTAGATATTACTAAACTTAGTAGTCGTCGTGGCTTAGTTTATTTTGGATTCCCTCTGCAAAGAGACCGACTAGACCACGATGGTTTTAACGTTGGTCTATCTTGGAAAACTCGACTAGGTAATGGGGAAAGCTCTAATCTAACAACCTCGATTGGTTACAATCAAGATTATTTTAGTACTTATGGCCCTACAGTTTTTAGTGGGAGAGAATTCTATCGTACAGGGGTTTTAGATACACAACAAATCACAGCCAGAGTGGATCATGATTGGCAAGTTACGCCTAATAATAAATTACGTTGGGGATTAGATTTAAAAAACACCGATTTAATCGGTGATGTTTTAAGTACAAATCCTAGTAGAGTCGCCAATAACGAAACTGAAAATAGAAGTGTATTTAATACAGCATTATTTGCTGTGAATACTTTCAATTTAAATAATGATTTTCAAATAGATTTAGGATTAAGACAGAGTTTTGATGCCCAGTTTGGTAGTTATTTTAATCCTAGTGCCGGGTTACGTTATGCTTTGACACCAAGGCTTGCTGTACGTGGAAGTTGGGCAGGAGGACAGCGTAATCCGGGGTTAGATCAACTCTATGTTTATGATACAGTTCATGGTTGGGAGCCAAACCCAGATTTAGAACCCGAAACTGGTTCTTCTTGGACTGCGGGAGTCGATGTCAGTTTTTCAGATAATTTGACTGGACAGTTCACATACTTCGGCAGTAGTATTAGCGATCGCTTAGGAATTATCGCTGGAAGATGGGAAAACATTGGATTAGTTGATACCAATGGTTTAGAAGCAGCTCTGCAATTAAAAGTTACCCCTAGTTGGTCAACTTTTCTCAATTACACATATACAGATGCCCAAATCAAAACAGGAACAGAAAGAGGTTTACAGTTAGGTTTAATTCCTTATTCTGTACTCCAGGCAGGTGTAGGTTATCAAAATTCCGGCTGGCAGGCTAATTTATACGTTACTTACAATAGTGGCGCTCGTAGAGCCTTCTTTAACAGACCTGGCGAAAGAACTACAGATTTTGCACCATCTTTTGTCAATTTAGATTTCAGTGGTCGCATACCTTTAACTAGCAATTTAGGACTAACAGTTTACCTAGAAAATTTACTAGGCGAACAATACGAACGCGTTAATCGTATCTACAGTCCTGGGTTTACTTTTCGCTTGGGTTTAAGCTCAAATTTGTAGGTATTATTATGCAACGCATCAGAACAGGCATACCATCTACTAATTAACTAATGACCAGGGAACTCCAAAGAGCAGACAATGACTCACCGTGGA
>NZ_JCACKM010000106.1:0-23723 GCF_059505385.1 Desmonostoc vinosum | reverse complement strand
ATTAGCCATAGGTTTCTAACCTATGGCGGTTTTTGGGACTGGTGCAAGATATCAGCAACGCTAGTCGCTCATGGGGGAAACCACGCCACTTGCTACAACTCTGGGAACCCCCGCAACGCAGTGGCTCCTCAAGTCGGGAAACCCGCCCACGGGGGTGGCTCCCCAAGACTGTGCTGGGCGCTCTTCGCAGCGTCAAGCCTACGGCATAGCTTCGCTTAGAGCGACGTTCGCGTCACCCTCCAGGGCGCGCGGGGACAGGGAGACGCACAGAAAGATTTGGGAACGAAAAAATAGGTTTTTTCGGGGTAAGAAGAAGTTTGTGTATTATGTTTTTTGCGTTAAAAGGCGAGGTTTTAGACCCGATTGCTTCGATAAATACTCTAATTAATATCTCATCTCAAATTAAGCATCTATTAATTTGTATTAATCATGTACTCAATAACTGAGTTCAGTGCTTGATAAAGCTTTCAAGTATTTTTTTATTTTTTGTGGGTTATGGGTTCGGGTATCTCTTAACTTTTTTATGCTTCGTCAGCACTTTCTACACTCAAGGGAATTGTAATACCTTCTCGCAGCAAAGCAACTGTAAACATCTTCCGCAAATGACGCTGGATTTGCAGATGTTTTCCTGGTTTTACCTTCGTTAATGTTCGTAGCAATAAATGAGATTCTCCCAGACTTTCGACTCCATCTACTTGTGTCGGTTCGAGTACATCTTGATCATTTGCTTTTAATTGTTCTCCAACTTCCTCAATTAGTTTATATACATGAGACAAGTTAGATTGAAAAGGCACGCCAACTTCTACTACAGCAAAGATATACTGTTTGGAATAATTGGTAATTGAGCCAATATCACCGTTACGAATAATCTGTAATTGACCATTGGGGTGTCTGATGCGGGTAGTTCTAAGTTCAATTGCCTCTACAACTCCCTCAACGGTTTTCTCTTCGACTTTCCCGGCTTCGATATAGTCACCTACTAAATAGTAATTTTCAAATAAAATAAAAAATCCACACACTATATCGTTAATCAATGTCTGGGCCCCAAAACCCACAGCTATACCTAAAATACCTGCACCAGCGAGTATAGGAGTAGGGTTAATATCAAGAGTATAGAGAATGGAAACAATAGCACCAAAATAAACTAAATACTGCAAGAAACTACGGATGAGAGGAACCAGAGTTAAGCGTCTACTTCTTTGAATATCAGTGAGATTCTGTTCTTTAAATAGTACCTCCTCAACAAGTAAATAGACAACTTCAAATAACATACGGCTGATAAAAACAATACCAATGATTTTAATAATTCGTGGGCCAAAAGCTGCAATATTGGCAATTAACTGCACCTGCTGAAACACCAACGTTGCCACGCACACATAAATGACAAATTCCAGACACCGCTTGAGAAAGGGGATGAGGTGTCGCAGGCGATCGTAGAATCTTAATAGGTTGTCTGGACTAGAGTATCTGACACTAAGAAGATCTAAACTATCAATAACCGCAGTCACTGCTTTAGGTATCAGTAAGCCGATCGCAACGATCAGATAGATCCGCAGTATGATGTATAAATACTGAGAAACAACTACTGGTAACTTCAGAAACTGACTACACAAAATCAAAGCCCACAGCCAGATACCAATAGTAACAATGTTGTTCAGGTTGTTAAAAAAGGCATCGATACTTTGATCGTCGGCAGTATTTTGTTCGATATTCTTGGCGCGAGTATTAGCTACCTTCAACCAATAGCTAGTAGATTTGATAGCGATCGCTGCTAAAATCAAAATACCAATACTCTGAGCGCAACCAATTCCTAAACTTACCCAAAACCCTGATGGAATACGTTGAATTAACATCAGCGTATAACGTTGCAGGTTTTCACCCCGATAGATTAGAAAACCATTAGCAGCAACAATCAGAATACATAATACCGAACAAGTGAGTATCAACAACACCTTAAAATTTCGATGTAACCTTTTGATACTTCTCTCTTTCTTCTTAACTACAGAGTCTTGTAAAATTAGCTTAAATACTCTACCAATCAGCCAATTTACTAACAAGAAAACAAAAATTATTAAACTAACTTCAGCCAAAATAATTAATATATTCATCGAAGAAGGGAATAGGGAATGGGGAATAGTTTTTCCTATTTATTTTTCGGCGTTGCTAAATTTGAATCTGAAACTCAAAAACTAACACTTATCCACTCTTGCTCTCTGCGACTCTGCACGGCAGTTGCTACAACTTTGGGAACCAAATCAACGCACTGCCTTATCTGTGCGTGATATAAGCTCATATTTATACTTTGCAACGCTCCTGTTATCTAAGGAATAAGAGACCACCAAAATGGAAGGACTACTTGTATAAATTAATAAAATACATTTATTTGATGCACTTTGCAAGACTTTGTTTTTCATTCAAGTGCAGCGCTTCAGAAAAACAACATCCTTGTTCTAATCACACGTTTTAAAACGTGAGTTCCCTGTTCCCTATTAAGAGTTCCCCGTTCCCTCTGAAGTGGTTGATTTGGAGCTGAAGATGGAGAATTTCGTAACAACAGCAAAGGCAAACTCAGACAGCCTAAAATAATCATCATTCCAGTCATCACCCAAACTGGTAAACGGTTCGGTCGATAATCGCTGCGTTCAATTTGCCAGAATACTTTATTATATCGCCATGCTGCTAAAGCGATCGTCAAAATCCCGCATATGACCAAAATAATCCCCAAATTTTCTGAGTTGAATAGAGGCTGTACCACAGGTTGCCGTTGTGTTAGCACACTATCCAACTGACGCATAAATAAACCAAATCGAGCTATCGCGAAACCAAAACCCACCAAAGCTATCGATGTACGTAACCAAGCTAGAAAAGTACGCTCATTAGCTTGATGCTCGCGTTGCCGATCAATTTTCGGTATTTGATTACTCATTGCCAACATCCTGTAAAATAAAAATGCCCCTGGAGGGGATTTTTGAGTGTGTTATCTTAAATAAGATAAAGTTTAGTAACAAATATTAAAAACTTTGATTAATAATACATTGTCCTCTTACACTACTTCAAACACTGATCTGCATTCAACAGATACTAGACACAGAGATATCCAAGAATTAGAGTTAACACTCTGCTCATCTCCGTCTCTGCCGATATTGATTCCACAGCGACAAACTTGGTTAGTGTTTGCCGCAGCAGTATTTTTAGTATCAGTGCCAGTATTTATAGAAGCGCCACTAGTGCGATCGCTGCCTAGTGTGAGTATAGTGATGACAGGGTTTTGGGTGTGGTTGAGTTTCACCTTAATGTCACGTCCAGCAACTTATTTGTGGGGAGATTTGCTCTTGGGGTTTAGCTGGAGTTGGTTAGCAGGAGCAATTTATTGGGGCTGGTTGCGTTGGGAACCCTTGTGGCATTTACCAGTAGAATCAATAGGACTACCATTTGCCTGTTGGTGTCTGGTGCGGAATTGGGGCAAAGTAGGCAGTTGGTTTTATTTAGGTTCCTTACTCGGTACAGCTTTAACAGATGTATATTTCTATCTAGTAGACTTAATGCCCTATTGGCGGCAAATTATGAGAGTAGATGCAGATGGGGCATCACAAATTTTACAAAATGCTTTACTCCAAGTTGAAACACCATGGGGACAAGCCTGGGCAATAACTCTCGCCATCATACTGTTAATCATTGGAATTTTACCACTAGCTAAAAAGCAAAGACACTGGTATGCATTCAGTGGAGCAGTTTTAAGCACGATTTTAGTAGATAGCCTCTTCTTGCTAGCAGCTCTCACAATTTAACACTCCCTTATTAAAATCTCTCTGCTGCTAATCTGTAAACATGATTTATCTTGGGTTTTTCGTCCCTCGCTCCTTACGCAATAATCAGGGTTATCGCCATTAGGTCGGAATGTTTCACTTTGTCTGCTCTGCAAAAATACCTAGAGGTGCTGGATGAGGATTTAGAATCTGCCGTCTCAACGCTTAGATTTTAGGAGAAATATTATAATCCTGGTATGCGAATCATTGCCCGCAGCACTTTACGGCAATTTTGGGAAATACATCCAGATACCGAGCAGCCACTGAAAGCTTGGTATGATGAAGCGTCTCATGCAGAATGGAATAGTCCAACAAATATCAAAAGTACTTATCGCAACGCCAGTATTATCGCTAATAATCGTGTTGTTTTTAATATCAAAGGCAATAGACCTCTTGCAAAAGTCGGGTACTCGCCAGAAAATAAATTTTCTGGCTGATAACTTAAGTCGGTTGAAACCGACTAATAACAGTATTTTTAGTCCGTTTCAACGGACTTTTGCTATTAGGCAGAGACTTGAGTCTCTGACGGTTCAAGTATTTTTGCAAGAAGTCTAATGATTACCGCTTAATTGTTCACGTTCGTTACGACATTAAGATTATTTTTATCCGCTTTGTAGGAACGCACTCTGAATACGATAGCGTAGACGCGACAACAATTTGAGGTAACGTATATGCTCGAACCCCGTCCCATCCGAACCGAAGCTGATTATCGTGCTGCGCTTGATGAAATTGAAAGATTATTTGATGCAGAACTTAATACACCGGAGTGCGATCTGTTAGAAGTTTTAACGACACTGGTGGAAGCATACGAACAGCAGCATTATCCTATTGCTGCACCAGAACCAATTGAGGCAATTTTATATTATCTCGAATCTCGTGGGCTGTCTTGGCAGGATTTAGAATCTGTTATTGGAAGCCGTAAAGAGGTTGAGGAGGTTTTGAATCGCCAACAACCACTAACACTAGAAATGATTCAGCGTTTGCATCAACAATTAGGGATTCCGGCGGAGGTGTTGATTCAACCATACTCTTTAATAAAAAATTCAGCTTAATAAAATTGAGTAAAATATTTAGAATATAATGGATTACACAATAGAGCAGCTTTACAAAAAACTGACTGATTTAGCTCTGCTGTAATATTAATAGTCATTGTCAGCCACACAAATTCCTTTACATTTAATACCGTTCGTAGCAGTGCGCTGACAATGACAACAGAGAACTTTTTCGTTTTCTATTTCTTGATTGATTTTTATACTATCACTTGCTGAGCGCAAGTCTTTTTCGTCCTGGAGTTTTACAGTCATCAGAATGAAGAAATTTTTTGCGATTGCATTTTACAGATTGAGTCGAAGAGGAATATTATTCCCCTCCGACTCAACCATATCAATTAAGCGTTGCAGAAAACACGAAATTACTTAGCACTGTCCGTGGAGTGTCAATTTAAATTCGCAATTTTTAAACTCATTACTCAAAACTTTCAAGTTTTTATCTGCAAGGAAAGGTCTAATACCACGAGTGTTTATACGTAGCTTGTGCTTCATTCGGGGTAACAGTCTTCAACTTTGAATTATTTAAGCTTCTTCTTGATTTTCGCTTTTATGTCCTGGAGATGATTCATAAAGAGCGTCTAGTTGTTGGCGAGCATCTTCCACGTTTATCGAACGCATAACCAACAGCGGCTCTTTAATTAAGTTACCTGCGCTATCTAATAATTCTGGATGGGGTATAGGCTGTCTTCTAGAAGAGACATAACCAAAGTTGCCTTGATTAGCCATTTGTGAAGATCTCACCGGATATGTTCGCTCTCTATCAAAACTGAACATAATTAGATTGCGAATTAAGTTGGCAACAGCTATAAATGCAAGAATAGTAAAAGCAAGAATGTAAAGTAGGTGTAACATCGGGTTTTCCTCCAGGCAGCAATTTTTAAAGCTTTTTGTTGTAACGCTTTGTTCAACTAATCCTGTCAGCCACAGAAATAGTGTGAACATCTGACGCACTCTATCTTCGTGCGCTTATTTTTATGTTATGTAAACTGTCCACCGTTATTTCACTTACGGTAACATGGGATACATTATTTTGTTAATCGAGATAATGTTAAGAAAATCTTAATTGTATCGTTCGGGCCGTTTATTTACAACAATCTACAGACGTAGTTAAGCAGCTAGCAGCAAAAGCCAACTCTTAGACTTCGCGTTTTTGACGGAAGATCATTGCTACATTCCAGCACTCTGTTACTAATTGATGCCAAGGCATTATAGTTGCCATATCAATCCCGACTTGTCCATCAGTAGCAGCAAATAGCATTTTTGCAGTATTTAGTTCATCTTGTGCTTGTTTCACTCGCAAGAGCAAATTAAGTTGATCTTGTTCGCTCATAAATGAGAGGCGTTCAATTTCCAGAAGATCTCGCGATCGCGCGAACCAATACTGAAAATCGTCTAGCAGAGGTTCTAAAACTGTTTTTAGCAACTCAGTCCCTGGTAAATTTGAGTCTCGCATAAATTGGAAGCATTCGTCTAACTTTCTTATTAATATTAACGTTATTTACGATTCTTAACACTTTTTATTATCGCCATATGTCAGTTTTTATAAAAAATCTGTAACAAAGACTACAAATTACATTATATATTCTGGTATTGTGATTTGTACAGTTCCCA
Organism: Desmonostoc vinosum; assembly: GCF_059505385.1. NCBI lineage: Bacteria > Bacillati > Cyanobacteriota > Cyanophyceae > Nostocales > Nostocaceae > Desmonostoc > Desmonostoc vinosum. The sequence goes on along the minus strand of NZ_JCACKM010000106.1, from coordinate 17,257 downwards.
GAAGGAACACATTTATATATCCCAAGACATAGCTAATAACGTCAGTTGCTGGTTGTTTGAGAAGAAGATGAGGGGGATGTACTTCTCCTTCAAAGACGCTACGCGTAGCAAGACCTTGAAGGGTACGCTCAGCAACCGAGGGATGAGGAAGAAATAACCAATGACAAATGACAATTCCCCATTCCCCTAATTTCCACTGGGCTTCGCCCCGCTTCTCTACGAGACGCTTCGCGAACGCTAACGTGGGGGCCCCGAGTTCCCCATTCCCTAACCAGCTACTTTGCTATTTTTCTTGAATCACGATTTTTTCTAAGTTTTGTACTCGATTTTTCTCGCTGTTAGTGGTTGCTAACTCAGATTTTGCGAGGTCTTGTACTAAACTTAAACCTACTTGTCCTAATTTTCCAATTGTAGTAGATTTCAGCGCTTCGGCTAAAGCTTCGTACCATAAATCCGCTTTTGCGTAGATGTTTGCCTTCTGTAAACTGTTGACAGCAGTAGATAATTGAGTTTTAAGTGTAGATGGCATTTCTACAACAATAAATTCTGCTTTTTCTACTAATTTAGTTTTTGAAGAATTCGGACAATCAAGTGCTACCATCCAGAGATATTTACGACCAACGATCAATTCTGGTTGGTTTTCGGTAAGAGACAATTGAAAAACTCCTGGAGAAACATTTTTTTCAACTGTATCTCCCAACTGCTGGGGTTGATTTTTTGAGTTGAATTCAAAAATTTTAAATCTTATTTGCTTAGAAGTTGATACAAAACCCACAAAAGTAGGACGTAAAGAAGCCGTAGTTCCAATATACGTTTTGGGTGCAAGTAGTGTCAAAGGAATTTTGTCAACTTCACAACCTCTGGTACCTCCAGTTCTGCTATGGTCGCTTGCAGGTTTTCGATTGGTTGGTGCGAAACTAGCAATTGTTGCTGGTGTGAAAACTAAGTATAAGCACAGAAAAAAACTAGTCGTTAGTTTCAGGTTAAGGTTTTGGCTAAATAATTGTACTATTTGAGGTTTCATAAATTTTGATTTTTTATTAGTTATTTGTCTTATTTTTTGTTAACTTCCAAGTGATTTCGCATGTTGTACCTCCAGGTACAAGAAAATCACGTTTAAAATTCCCTTTCAAATTTTTAGCAATACTTTTAAGCTGTTTAGTTCCTTTGCTTTCAGAATAAAAAACAGTTCCAGAACCATTATCTTTAATTTTAAGAGTATATAAACCCTGGTCTTCTATACCAGTAGCTTCTATGTTTTTGACACCTTTAGCATGTTTACCTACGTTACATAAGGCTTCTTCCAGAAATAAACAAAGACCTTGTTTATTTTCTAAAGTTAAATAAATATAGTCTATCGGGTCAAATGTGCGAATTTTTACCTTAATATTTTTGAGATATTCTAGATCGCTCCGTTCTAAAGTACTGGTGTATACTTCATAAAAAAGCTCATGCATTGGTCGTTTTAAGTCAAGTTTTAACCCGCTGCCTAAACGAAGACTTTCGTCTGGAGATAAAGCTTCTATTTTGAGATATTCGCCAATTGCTCGAATTTCGTAGTTAAGTTTTTCTAACTGTAATGTTAATTCCTCTTGTGGCAACCTGTGAGTGTGTGTGTATCTCAGAATATTTGCTAAAGTTTGCAGAGGGCCATTATGAATTATATTGAACGCGTGTTCAATTGTCTGTTGACGTTCAATAATTTTAGATTTTTGAGCTTGGTCATGTTGATAAAATGCAAATGCACTCATCCCTAAACCATTAACACATAAAATTAACAAGTTTGGTACTATAGGAATCCACCATCCCCACAAAATTAATAAATAACCTATACCGACTAAGCAACAACCTACGATGACAACAGCTATATAATTTTTCCAGACTGATTGTGTGATTCGACCGATGATAATTGGTATAAAACCCCAAACAAATATCCACAAATATTCCCAACCATCTGACCAAGATTTTAACAGCGATCGCTCCTCAACAACAGCATTAATTATCTGCGAACAAGCATGAGCATGAAATTCTACTCCATAGACTTGTCCAGGAAGTTTTAAACTCGCAATTGCTGAAGAATTAAATAAGTCGGGAACACTAGGAGCAGTGACTCCAATTAAAGCTATTTTTCCTTTGAGCCACTCTGATTTAAAATTCCCATTTTTAATATCATGCAATGATAAAACTCGAAATGGTTTGCTGCCATTTCTAAAATTTACTAGTATCTTTAATCCACTATCATTAGCTCTTACATAACCCCCAGAATTAGGCAAAAAACGAGGTAGTTCTGTAGCTGCAAATCGCATCGTCTCAGAGTCATTTTTACCACGTTCGAGATTTATTCCTTGAGCTGCTAAGTAAGCCATTGCTAAACGCACAGACAAAGAATATTTGGCTTCATTAGGATTGTCTGGATTTTTATCTGAAGGTGTCCAAAGTAAGTAACGTCGATATTTGCCGTCATCATCTGATATCAAATCAGAAAAACCAACTTGTGCTGCTGGTAGTCGTGGTGGTGGCAATATGGGATCTGGTGGTAATATTTTTTCAATTCCAACCAGCTTTTTATTCTGCTGAAATACATCTACTAACTCTGTATAACCGGGTTCAACAGGGATATTCTTGATAATATCTAGACCTATTGCAATCGGTTGATGTTTTTGTAATATCCTTATTAACTCTGCAATTTGTTGATCTGGAATGGGATAGTTACCTATACTCTGAATATCTTGTTCATTAATCCCAATAATGACAATTTTCTCATCAGTTAATTCTGCAGGACGCCAACGTAAAAATGTGTCAAATGCAAACCATTCCCAAATTTGTAGCCATCCTAATAAACGAGCAACAATGACGAATATTAATACAGCAATTCCTGGAAGCGCTGCTCGTCGCCAAATGATAATTTCTCTTTGAATTTGTTTTTTGGTAAGTCTTACCATACGCAAGAGAATTGGGAACAGCTAAATAATTCGTAATGACGCGACGCTCTTGTGTCGCTCTAAGCGAAGCTATGCCGTAGGCTTTACGCTGACGCTATCGCTGACGCTCGTACCTCGCTAACGCTAACGCTATCGATGACTCGCTCTAAGCGAAGCTATGCCGTAGGCTTTACGCTACGAAGCGCGTAATTCGTAATTAAGTTTTGTAATGGGGATTTAATCCCAACACAAAACTTGTCGGTTAGAGAACTGGGGGACTTAAACCCACGAAACTAGTTAAGAACTAATCAATTAATCCTTCTTGACGAGCGCGGATTTCTGTTTGAATTCGCATATTTTTACCTTCTTTTTTACAATCTTCTGCATAAATACCAAGCACATCTTGAATCTTTGTCCAGTATGTACGCACTGCACGCTCAGATTTATACATACGTTCTGAAATCAATTTATCTGTCAATCCTTCTTCAAAGGCTAATTTCAAAACATCTAACCACTCTGGTTTAAATTCCAATCCAGTTTTAATATCTTTTGTGTGGGTTGCACCTTTGAGTGCTATGTTGACACGAATTAACATGTCTTGTTCTGATAGTCCTTTGTCTGCGATCGCAAATCCACCCTGATGTTCATCAATCTCGTGTTTTATCCTCACCAAAGCTTTTACATAACTACTTTGCACCAAAAAATTCTGCTGGGGATATTTCTTAAATAATTCTTGAAGTAAGTTAATCCCAGTGTCGATTTGGGCCGTCATTCCTGCTCGTTCAGGTATCGATAAATCCATAAAAATCAAGTTAAATAGAGAATTTTTTATCTCCTCTAGAGCATCCGTTACCGTTTGCGCTTTGATGATATCTGCGTTTGGATATTCCTGTTGCAGTAAGTTGAAAGTACCAGTCAAGATTAATTGGTGATCGTCAATAGTTAAGATTTTTAATGATGGCGATCGCAGTAAATTTGGATGTTCTCCTAACTTGTTAGCATTAAAATCAATTACATTTTCCTCCGTAGTCATTTATACATCCTCATACAGTATTGAACTAGAGACTGGGAAAGACGCAAAGACGCGGAGAATAATCAATAACAAATGACAATCCCCAATCCCCACTCCCCAATTCCGTGCAGTTGATATGACACTGCCAATTGTGGCAACGCAATATACAAAATTACAATACAGTTTTCTGCAATCTTGCTCAAAACGGCTGATATCGCAATGAAAAATAGAAACCGTTATCTTGCAATGTATTACCACGGTCATTAATATCTATTAACGGTATACCGTAATCCAAACGCAGGTTTAAATCTCGATTTGGTTGCCAAAGTAAACCTAACCCTAAACTAGCAAGTGTTTGGGAACTCAAACTATCACGATTATTCCATACCGTACCAATATCAAAAAAAGGTGCTACTTGCCATGTATTTGAGTTGGATATCAATGGAATTCGAGCCTCTATTGAAGCTGTAATGCCATTATCAGCTACTAATTGATTTTGGCGATAGCCACGGACTGTATCAACTCCACCAATACTAAATCTTTCTAAGGATAGTAAAGAATCTGCTGTTAGTTGGGCGTTGAGTCTTGATAGTAGTATTGTTCGTGGTGATAACCGTTGCACCCACTGAAATTGTCCTAGCCAAGAGAAGAAACGTCCATCAGTACCCATATCGTTAACTGTAGCATCAAATGCTCCAATCCCAAGATTAAATTGAGAACGAGCAGCTAAAACTCTGATCGCATTGCGTTCTACCCAATCTTGATAAAAACGAATGACCGTAACTTTCGATTCGCCTTTTTCTGGCCCTTCAGAAAAAGAGAAAGGGATATTATTGAATAAAAATGTTTGAGAACGACGTAAATCTAATGCTAGACCAATAGCAAATTCAGTTTGAGGTTTTCGATATAAAGGTTGGCGATAACTCAGGGAATAAGTTTGCGTTTCACTCCTAATATCTAAATCGCGGAATTCATCTTCAATAATGCGACTATCACCATTATTGAAACGAAAACTGATGGTACTATTGTCTGCATTGAGGGGAATTGTATAACCGAAATCATATAAATTTAGTCCTTCAGTAATTGCATATTCAACAGACAAGCGATCGCCAAAACCTAACAAATTATCATGAGCTAGAAACACCCCTACCTGAGTGGAACCAATATTAGGAGATTGATTATTAGCAGCAAAAATTCCTGCATGAAATGCAGGAGCTTCGGTAATTTTAACTTGTAAGATATTGCTACCAGGTATACTACCTGCGGTCAACTCAGCATTGACTCGTTGAATTAAAGGATCGAGTTGTAATAGTTGCAGCGCTTCCTCTAAACGTTTTTGATTTAAGGGGGTAGAGGTGGCTATTTGCAGACGCGATCGCACATATCCCGATTGTAATCTTGTTAATCCAGTTAGTTCAATCTTTTCTATTTCACCCTCTACCACTTGAATTTGCACTATACCATCAGTCAGATTCTGATTGTTAGGTAAAAATGCCCCACTAGTAACGTAGCCATTTTTAATGTAGAGTTCTGTGATCTCTGAACGCAATTGAATCAATTCTGTAAAAGTTACTTGTCGATTCTCACATAATTTAATTAACTCTGTAATTTCATCTTTTAAAACGGTTGCTCCTAACACGACAATTTTCTTTACTAAAAAACTTTCGCCACTGGGAAAATTCCGATCTGGTGTTACTGGTGTGGCAGGTGTTAGTAAGATAGAAGGAGAGGGGGAGGGAGAAACTGAACCAGGTGCAGAGGGATTTGGTTTGGGAATAGTTTGATCGAGAATTGTGGGTGTAGTGGCAGGAATATTTACTCCAGGTGGTGGTGTAGATTGAGCAATAACACGAGCAGAAAAACAAGTAAATGTGAGCAAAATAGAAGCTGTGAAAACTATTCTAATTTTGGCGATCGCGCCTACATACTCTATCCAATCTGCCACACTCAACTTCATCAGAAAAATGGGTCTGAAACCCCGTCCTTGAACAAAGTGAAGGACGGCTTGACAAATATCTTCTAAACAACAATTAACCCGTTAGAATGACGAATTAATTGCACTTTACTACAAGCAATCTGCCCTAACCGTTTCCAGTTAGCATCGCTGACAGATACTTGTTTTTCGGTGTCGCCAGACACATAACCAATACCTTTAGGAGAACTGACTAAATCTCCTTTGCGTAGACCATGACGAGTTGTAGAACCTCCATATTGACGACGCACACCACCCTTAGAGGGAAGCATTAAGTGCAGGTTATTCCAATCCTTACCCTTCTAGGGCGAGGTTGGTGAATTCAGCAGTCTAGTAAATATTTACTTTCACAAAAATTTACCACCATTTATTTATGCACAGATAATAAATAGTATATTTATTTATATATCTATCAGTAATCTCGCCTTTTTCAAGCTAAAGGATTTCCAAGAATTGAAGAAAGCAGAGGGCAGAACGTTGTTTTCAAGCGAATTCTAGTAATAAACTTACCATAGCCGTTGGTTTCGACTTCTCCTATCAAAGACGCTACGCGAACGCTCAACCAACTGAGCAATCGAGAGTTGAGCGAAGTCGAAACTCGTCAACAGAGGTATTTTTTTAATCAGAAATCACCTCATCTCGGCAAAGACAGCCGCAGCGACTTTTCGCTGCATCTCTACATGAGATGAAAAACGCTGAAATAACGGAGAAGGGGAGATTCGAACTCCCGGAACCTTTCGGTTCATCCGATTTCAAGTCGGACGCAATCGACCACTCTGCCACCTCTCCAGTAAAACTGTCTAGCTGTAATTTAACCCTGAGTCAAGACGCAATTAAGACATTATTCTCAGGTAACACTAAAGCTGACAGATAATACTATATCCTATCATTTACACAGGTTGCACCACTGAGTGTGATCGCTTGTACAAAATTTCCTCACAAGCCACTTGGCAATCATTACCAACCCACACTAAAGAAGCTTGTGAAACTACACCTGCTTCTAAAGAAACTAAGGAAAAATTACGCAGTTTTTCGTTCCCGTTTTCAACAATCCTGGGTACACTTGCCGCATTCAAGTAAATTATCCCTTCAGGACTTCTAAAAATGGGCTTTCGTGACACTTTTTTGGTATGCCGTAGAGTCTGGTGCATATGACCAAATGTTACCAAAGGAATGGTTTTACCAGCGGTCAGAGCCTGAGAAATCGCTTCGGCAAAATCTGGATCGCCGAAATCGCCTCCTATAGGGTGCCAGTCTTTACCGCAGGGGTCTTCTGGGCGATCGCCTAGTCCACTAGGGCCATTATGACCCAAAAAGATAATCGTCTCATAAGTAGCACTTTTTACCGCTTTGACGATGCGATCAGCAGATTCTTCCAGACTCGTTACACCATAACGTTCTTTACAGATCTCCGCAAATCTCCATTCTGGCCCACCCCAAGTAAAGGGACGACCCCCAACTACGGTGAGATGCCAATCTGGAAAATCTAGCTTGCCATAACCGACATGGGCTGAACCCAATAAATCGAGTTGTGCTTGCACCCAATCTTCTGTGGAGCGGTCATAAGGACACTTTTTTCGTCCCCATTCTGTAGCAGTGTACCATGCGTCGTGGTTTCCCATTACTGCTGCTTTTGGAATGTCGAGGGAGGCGATCGCTCTCACTACTTCCACCGACTCATTACCAAAATCTCCGACAAACAGCAATAGGTTAACACCCAAGTGCTTGAGTGCAATACCATCTTCGACTTCCCATTGGTCGTGAATATCTCCAACTACAGCAATCTTGAGGTTTGTTGATTGAGCTTTTTGACTGGTCATGCTACTTTCCTTGCCGTCTATCTCCAGCATAGGAAACTCAGCCGGATTTGAACACAAAGCGAAAATATATCCCGCCTCCTATTTTTGGTAAAAACTACTATAATTGAATCCACAAGAGAAAAACCTGCAACCTAACCTAACCTAACTGTGTTTACTACTGCACTCCGTCAAACAGACAACACCCAACCAGGTGAGCTACCACTAGATTTATTTGCCGCTATAGAGAGTCTCAAAAAAGAACTCAACGCGGTGATCCTGGCGCATTACTATCAAGAACCAGATATTCAGGACATTGCGGACTTTATCGGGGATTCATTACAACTAGCAAAAGCAGCAGCACAGACCAACGCAGATGCGATCGTCTTTGCTGGTGTTCATTTTATGGCAGAAACAGCCAAAATCCTCAATCCTGACAAATTAGTACTTTTACCAGATTTAAATGCGGGATGTTCTTTAGCAGACAGTTGTCCAGCAGAAGCATTCGCTGCTTTTAAAGCCGCGCACCCCAAACATTTAGTAGTTTCTTATATCAATTGCTCTGCGGAAATTAAGGCAATGAGCGATATTATTTGTACTAGTTCCAATGCTGTCAAGATTGTGCAGCAAATACCGCAGGATGTGCCGATTATTTTTGCTCCAGATCGGAATTTGGGGCGATATGTGATGGAACAAACAGGACGAGATTTGGTGCTATGGCAAGGTAGCTGTGTTGTGCATGAAACCTTTTCCGAAAAGAAAATTGTCCAGTTAAAAATTACACACCCGCAAGCAGAAGCGATCGCTCACCCAGAATGTGAAACTAGCGTCTTGCGCCATGCCAATTTTATTGGCTCTACAGCAGCTTTACTCAACTATTGTCAAAAAAGTCCTACCAAAGAATTTATTGTTGCTACAGAGCCTGGTATCATCCACCAAATGCAAAAACTAGCTCCTGACAAGCACTTTATTCCCGCACCACCGATTAATAACTGCAATTGTAACGAGTGTCCGTTTATGCGGTTGAATACTCTAGAAAAGCTTTACCTGGCGATGAAAAACCGTACCCCCGAAATCACCATGTCTGAGGAAATTCGGATTGCTGCACTGCGACCAATTCAACGCATGTTAGAAATGAGCATTTGACATCCTCACCGCCCTAAAAGTGCGGTGATTCCTAAAGATCACTCTTTGGGTTTTCTCTTTCTTTGACTGCAAAAGTAAGAGAAAACTCTAGCCCCTACGATGGGAATTGGGTCTATTGGGCAACCAGAAAGTGAAACGGTATTACTCCCGCAGTGCATATCCTACGCCACGTACTGTATGAACCAAGCGTTTTTCATTATTCTCTTCCAATTTAAGCCGTAGGTAACGAATATAAACCTCAATAATATTAGAATCACCCATAAAATCGTAGCCCCAAACTTTTTCTAGAATTTGTTCTCTAGTAAATACTTGACGGGGATGTGAAAGCAGATATTCTAATAAATCAAACTCTTTTGCTGTTAACTCAATTAATCGCTGACTCCGAAACACTTCACGGGTGCGACGATTTAAGCTCAAGTCTTCAAATTGTAATAAATCCTCATCTGTTTCTTGAGTGCGGCGGAGATGGGCGCGAATTCTTGCTAACAATTCCTCAATACTAAAGGGCTTAACCACATAATCATCGGCTCCTGCATCTAATCCTGCCACGCGATCGCTCACTTCATCTTTAGCTGTCAATAAAATTACTGGCACTGTACAGCCTGTTGCCCGCAGACGGCGACAAATCTCTAAACCCGATAGCCCCGGTAACATCCAATCTAAAACGGCCAAATCTGGCGATGATTCCCGCGCCAAGGTCAGTCCAGTAATGCCATCATGGGCTATGCTAACTTTGTATCCTTCGCTACTCAGTTCTAATTCAACGAATCGCGCTAGTTTAATTTCGTCTTCGACCAACAGGATATGTGCTGTCATATTTTTGTTCCTAAAGTAGGTAATGTCAAAATAAAGGTGTTGCCATAGCCTAGATTTGATTGAATTGCGACTTTGCCACCCATGCTTTCAACTAAGTATTTGACAATAGATAAACCTAAGCCTGCTCCCTCAGTCAAATGAGCGCGGGAGGCATCAACTCGATACAAAGGTTCAAAAATACGGGACTGCTCTGATAAGGGAATGCCATCACCCTTGTCACTAACTTGAATGACTGCCCAATTATCAGCCTGAGTGAGTTGCAGACTAACTAGCTTATCTGCATTCGAGTATTTAACAGCATTGTTAATCAAATGGTTTAATGCCTGCATCAGTTGCTTACGGTCTGCCTTGACTCTCACAGGCAATGGTGTAATTTCTAAATGGATTACCCGATGCTCAAACTTCTCTATCATCTGCACTATGTCTGCAATTACATCATTTAGTATTAATGATTCAGGTTGTAAAGGCATCATACTGTGATTTGCCCGTGCCAGATCTAATAAGTTTTGCAAAATCTGAGTCATGCGCTCTGCTTCAAAGACAGCCATCTCTAGAGTTTCTTGCTGAGTAGCTGTTAAGTTATGACTACGTTGCCAGGTGCGTTGCAGATATGCATAAACCATACTCAAGGGTGTGCGTAACTCGTGAGCTAAGTCATTAGTAAACTGTTGCTGCTGTTGTTTGAGTTCTTTGATTTGCGTTAATAGTTGCTTCCAAGTTAAGGCTAGCGCTTTCAATTCGCTCGGTGTTTGATGGAAGTTTAGCTGACAATAATCTAGTTCAGCATAGTTTGTTACCCACTGATTTACTTGACGCAAAGGAAACAGTGATTTTCTAATGAACAGTGTAGCGATCGCTGTGGTAGTTGCGATCGCTAAAATGCTCATAATCCAAAGATGTTGAAAAATCATTAGTTTAGTGTAGGGCTGTTGGTCAGCAGTAATCAGAAACTGTTTGATTTCCCAAATTGTTCCCAAAATAAAACTACTTAGTCCCAGTGTCAAAATAATAGCAATTCTCACAGTTAGGCAAAATTGTAGTGAAGAGGGGTCAATTCTAAGTTGAATAAGTTGAGATATTTTCCTCAGTTTTCGGTTTATTAAATTCATTAGAATAATTCACCTCTTGGAATTTCATTAACTCAAACCAAACAATTCAAATAATTTCACTTTAATATTGGCAGAGAATAAAAAAATGAATTATTCCTGAATAAAGTTAGATATTTTGCTTAGAAAATTATAAAATTTTAAATATATTTCTAGAAATAAATTATAAGAATATTAGTTATGAAATCTCATCATACTTTAATTTATCCATCAGCTTATACTCATATTAAGAAGGCAAGCTATTAATTACAAGTTTAGTTTGCCTACAAGCAAGGATCACATCATGAAAGGTTTAATTTGTGGTAGTTTATTTACTTTAATGCTCACTACATCAGCCGCAGCTATAGCTACACCTGTAAAATATACACAGTCAGATTCAGATACACATAAAATATCTCAAGTAGCACTCAACGTAAATGTTCCCCATATTACTAATTCCGGCATCAGAAATAATACTCACTTTATTAGAGTTGCAGTAGTTGGTATGTCTTTGGAAGACCTCATGATTTTATTACCAAGTCAAATGGAACGCTTTAACGCAGTTCGGATTACTGATCAATCAGGTAAAGAGATTGCCGGGAAAATAGAGATAAATAAAGAACGATTATCAATTAGCTTTGACGAACCTGTAAATTCTGGTGTTTCTTTAGAGGTGCAAATCACAGGTGTTCAAAGAAGGAGTGGCAGCGGGAATATATTGCTTTATGGAGTGACTGCTAAAAGAGTTGGTTTAGAAGGAGAAATTCCTATTGGAACAGCCAGAATTGATATTCCTGATAAAGGCTAACATATTTTGGAATCGGGGACTGAGGCGCAAGGCACCCATTATTTATTTATGGGGATTGTAATGCGTGAATTTTGTGAGCGTCCGCGTTCGCTTTTAGCATTTCGTAGAGAGCGTCATTTTGAATTTTAAATTAAGCGAAGGGGTTGACTGTTCTCTTTGAGTTATTTTGAATAAGATATAAAAAACAGTAGATGCAAACTTATAGCCTGCTCTACTGTTTGTTATTATGATTAATAACTTGGATAACTTATTTATCCTATGGCGATCGCTTCTTCATCTTGCTCAATTTTTGGTTCCTGATTTTGTGCTTCATATTCACCAAAATGCTGAATTAATTTAGCAACTAAACCTGTCCATCCTGTTTGATGACTTGCACCGATACCAGCTCCATTATCACCATGAAAATATTCATGGAATAAAATTAAGTTTCTCCAATGTGGGTCATTTTGAAACTTTTCTATTCCACCATAAACAGGTCTTTTTCCAAAGTCATCTTTTAAGAAAATTTTGATTAACCTTTGAGATAATTCTGATGCAACTTCCCAAAGTGTCATCATTTTACCAGAACCTGTAGGACATTCTATCTTGAAATCATCTCCAAGATAATAATAAAAGTTTTGTAGAGATTCAATCAAGAGAAAATTCACCGGAAACCAAACAGGGCCGCGCCAGTTAGAATTACCACCAAACAAACCACTACTAGATTCAGCAGGTTCATAATCTACTCGACATTGAGAACCGTTGACATAAAAAGTGTAAGGATGATCGGCATGAAATCTCGAAAGTGCGCGAATACCGTAGGGACTAAAAAACTCACTTTCATCGAGCATTTTTTGCAGAATACTTTTGAGCTTATCCCGTGAAACAATCGCTAGTAATCTTCTTGCACCTATTCCTTTTGTTTCCATGCAAGCTACGTTTTGTTTTAAGTCAGGACGGTTACGGATAAACCATTCCAAGCGTTTTTTAAAACCAGGAAGCAATCTTAAAGTGTCTGGTTCAATTGTTTCGATGGCAAATAGAGGAATTAACCCCACCATTGACCGGACTTTTAAGGTAATCTGTTGTTCAGATAAATGTAGCACATCGTAGTAAAAACCATCTGATTCATTCCACAAACTCGCTTCCATTTCACCAATATTATTCATTGCAGCTGCTATGTACAGGAAATGCTCAAAAAATTTGGTAGCGATGTCTTCATAAACAGGATTAGTCTTGGCTAATTCTAGAGCGATCGCTAACATATTTAAGCAATACATGCCCATCCAACTAGTACCATCAGATTGGTCAATATGTCCACCTGTAGGAAGCGCTGCACTCCGGTCAAATACGCCGATATTATCTAACCCTAAAAATCCTCCTTGGAAGACATTATTTCCCTCAGCATCCTTGCGATTTACCCACCAAGTAAAATTGAGCATCAGTTTTTGAAATACCCGCTCTAAAAACTGTTTATCTGCTCGTTCATACATTTTCTGTTCAATCTGATAAATACGCCAAGTTGCCCAAGCATGAACTGGTGGGTTAACATCACTAAATGCCCACTCATAAGCAGGAATTTGTCCATTAGGATGCATATACCATTCCCGCGTTAAAACATCGAGTTGGTATTTAGCAAAATCTGGATCAATCATTGCCAAAGGAATAGTATGAAACGCCAAATCCCAAGCTGCAAACCAGGGATATTCCCACTTATCAGGCATAGAGAGAATATCTTCATTGTAGAGATGAAACCACTCACGATTTCTGCCATTTTTGCGTTCTGGCGGTGGGGATGGTGTATGGCGATCGCCTTTTAACCAATCCTCTAATATGTAATGATAAAATTGCTTACTCCACAACATTCCAGCGAAGGCTTGACGCTGCACATTCTGCATATCTTTGCTCAGAGGATATGGTGTAATACGCTGATAAAATTCATCTGCTTCCTGTTGTCGTTTCAAAAAAATTACATCAAAATCTTTGCCTAATGGCTCAATTAAATTAGGCGCATCACTTAATCTTAATTTAATAATTTTAGTTTCGCCTGCACCAACGGTTAATATATAATTAGCAGCAGCTTTAGTACCAATCTTATCTGGATTTACTGCCTCTTTTAACCCCTGCACAATGTAATCGTTAATGCCATCTTTGACATAAATAGATGTATTGGGAGAGTCAAATAATCGTTGATAATTTGTCTCGTTTTCTGTAAAGAGAATTTCCGTTGCATCTTGGCAATATAACCATCTTTTACCTAAAGTTGAATGAGATGCCTCAATAATATTGCAACTATTATCTGATTTAAATTCTTGTAAACTAGGTTTATTTGTATCTCCATTCCAAGACCAAGTATTACGAAACCAAAGAGTAGGCAATAGATACACTGTTTTAGCTTCTGAGCCTCTGTTAATTACTTTGATTTGGATGAGAATATCTTCAGCGGAAGCTTTAGCATATTCCACAAAAACATCAAAGTAGCGGTTGTCATCAAATACACCTGTGTCTATTAATTCAAACTCTAGTTCTTGACGACTTCGGCGTTGATTTTCTTTAACTAATTGCGAGTAAGGAAAGGCTGACTGAGGATATTTATACAGCGCTTTCATATATGAATGAGTCGGTGTACTGTCTAAATAAAAGTAACATTCTTTGACATCTTCACCGTGATTACCTTCATTGCCAGTTAAACCAAAAATTCTTTCTTTGAGAATAGTATCTTCACCATTCCAAAGAGCGATCGCAAAACAAAGTTGCTGGTGATTATCAGAAATACCAAATATACCATCTTCACCCCAACGGTAAGCGCGAGAACGGGCTTGATCGTGGGTAAAATAGTCCCAAGCTGTACCATTAGAACTATAGTCTTCGCGTACCGTTCCCCACTGTCTTTCACTTAAATAAGGCCCCCATCTCCGCCAATGAGCTTGATGAGTTAGGGCTTGTTGTAATCTAATTTCTTCTTGGGTCAAATTTGCTATCATAACACTGTACTTGCATTTATTTGCTATCTGGAGTATCCCGTTTTTATCCAAGGTATAGCTGAAATTTTGATTAAATTTGATAGAAAGACTAGTAAGTAAAAATTTAGAATAAACTCAGGAAAAATTTATGTTAATTTATATATCGATTTTAACTATCGAGTTGATGATTGAAAAATAGTTAGATCGCAAACAGATATCTCTATCCGTATTATCTCGCAGTCTTTTTCAGAAATCAAATATGATTCCTATAAAAAGTATGTGTTAATCAGACTTTCAGCTTTTCAGCTTTTATTCGTATTTATTGATTGTTAGTCTTTTTAACTCTGCTGCCAAATTTTAATCGTCTTATCTAAACTTCCACTTACCAGCATCTCGCCAGAAGAGGTGAAAGCTAGTGCTGTGACTGTGTTGGTGTGACCTGTAAACGTACCTAGCAGTTCTCCTGTTACTAGATGCCACAATTTAATTGTTTTATCAGCGCTGCCACTGGCAATAATTTGTTCATCCGGACTCAGAGCGATAGCGTATACTCGATCTCTATGTCCTTTGAGGGTGTGAATTAATTCGCCAGTATGCAAATGCCAAACTTTAATAGTTTGATCCCAACTACCACTGACGAGTAGTTTAGCATCTGCACTCATTGCCAAAGAGCTAACAATGTGAGAATGACCCATCAACATGTGCAGTGGTTGCGTTTGGTTGAAGATTGGTTTTCCTAATTGATGCGAGGTTTGCCAGACTTTGATTTTGCGATAACTACCTGTAACTAAAGTTTGCCCATCTTGGCTCAAAATTAGCGAATGAGCAGCTGTATCATCTAAAGAAAGAGCGATCGCTACCTGACGATGCATTAAATCCCAAAACAGAATTTGTCTGTCATCTCCACCTGTGGCTAATATCCTGCCATCTGGAGTAAAAGCAGCGCAGCGCACCATCCCGTTATGCTTGTGTAGAATATCTATTAAATCTAGTGCCCCTACATGCCAGATCTTTATTGTAGAATCTGCACCGCAACTTACCAAAGTCTGTCCATCAGCACTAAAAGCTAGGGAATTCACTTCATCCACTAGTCCAGATAGAACCCAAGGATATTCTGACAACGTATCTATTAATTCACCCTTGCTTAAATCCCACAGTTTTGTTTCTCCACGACTGCCACTTGCTAATATGGGTGAGGTTTTACCATTCTTATATCCAGAACTGAAAGCAAGACAGTTAATTCCTCTAGTGTGACCTTCTAAAGTTTGCCAGCACTCCCAATCACCCACTATCCTCTTAAGAGGATGTTCTGGTGGCAAAGTTTGAATTGTTTCTGTTGTTATCCTCTCATCACCTACTAATAAAGAATCTTCTTTCGTAATTAGTGATTCTAAATACCAACTTAATCCCCCGGCATACAACAAATTGCTGGGAGTAATATAAAACTTTGGTTCAGAAGATTCAACTTGATTTGTAGGTAAAAATCCTGCAATAACCGTTTGTTTTTCATATCCTAATTGACCTGTAACCGGATAAAACAAACACAAAAAAATTAATACTTGATGATTTCTCAAATCCTCTTGAGTAACTGACCATCTAATTTTGTCTTTCTTAATTCCATTAAAACTTTCTCTATCTGCAACATAAACTTGAATACTTATGTTGGGATTATCTTTTAATAAGTAAATAAATTTACTTTCACCACGTAAATTTCCTTCATCATCTAAAACTATATTTTGCAAGGTATCTTGTGGTAGTTTTTTGACCAACTTACCCAAGCGTTCTGTCATTACCCGCTCAACAATTTGCTCTCGTAACAGATAATCTTCTGCTTGCTGCTGGAAATAGCTGGAAAAAGGTATTGTCCAGTCCGGGGGTTCAGGATACTCAGGCGGCGTGGGTGGCGGATTTTTGGCGAGAATTTCCGCTTGTTGACGAGAAAATTCTAGGAGTT
This sequence comes from Desmonostoc vinosum, assembly GCF_059505385.1. Taxonomy (NCBI): domain Bacteria; kingdom Bacillati; phylum Cyanobacteriota; class Cyanophyceae; order Nostocales; family Nostocaceae; genus Desmonostoc; species Desmonostoc vinosum. The sequence goes on along the minus strand of NZ_JCACKM010000106.1, from coordinate 805 downwards.
TTGTCAGTGGCTCCCCCCAAAAGGCCATAATTTCGCTGTGACAACCTTTGACTTGACTTTCTAGCAAAGATAAGTCATACGTCTTAGGTTTTTTCACGCGTTGAAGGAAGTCAGCTTGTTGAACCTTTAGTAAACTAATCCAATCCATCTGCATTCCTACGGCACACTATTGCATACCTACGGTAAGCTATACCAATACAATTACTCAAGTTTATAACCTTTAATTAATTTAAAATTCAGTAATCCTAGCTGTCTCATAGAACACAGATATCACTAGGACTTTGCGGTAAGCGCAGGCCTAAATATTAGTAAACATTTCATTGACTAATGAGGCTCAGGTATAGGGGGTTAGATAATGTTAACCAATTCTAACTAACTGCGACAATCAGATACTGTTTCTAGGAAAACAGTTCTAGCAGCAAAGAAAGTATGATGTGAGAAAATCTAGATAAATTTTAAAGGTAATATGACACAGCTAAAATAGTGCAATAAATTTTTTCTTGTGCGGCGTGCAAGATGCCTGTCCTACTTGGTGAGCAAGATGCACACCCCACACAAAGCGGATTTCTGCTGGGTATTACCACTAGATTCATTTTGAATTGCTGAGTTTCACATTAACAAGTTCCGTGGGTTTAAGTCCCCCGGTTCTATAACCGACAAGTTTTGTGTTAGGCTGTCTTACAAAGTTCAGGCAGTGTGATATTGGGGGAAACCCCCTGGTGACTCTGCGCTAAATCCCCATTACAAAACTTAATTACGAATTACGCGCTTCGCAGCGGTAGCGAGTCCTCGATAGCGTTAGCGT
>NZ_JCACKM010000105.1:0-23837 GCF_059505385.1 Desmonostoc vinosum | reverse complement strand
GCTTTAGTTTTTGGATTTATAGCAGTTCAACGAGGTGTAGCGACAGCTTTAGCTGCGATCGCTCTGGCTGTAGCTGTTGTTGGAGTGAGTACGGTAAGTGTAAGCGGGGATAAAGCTTTTGTTTTGGTTTTAACTGGTGCGGCAGCTATTGTTGGGTGGTGGTCACAAGTCGTAGTGCTGATGGACAAGAAACTGTAGAAGTTGCCCATGAAGCGTTAATTCAGCACTGGCAATTATTACAAAGTCGCGATCGCAATCCTGTTTTTTCTCGCCCACTCAAACCAATCCTTCACAGCAGATTTAACCTGCGCGGACTCCGGTTTCCTTCCCTCCTTGCAAGCAGCGACAAATCCGCTTCTGGAGATTTGATCCCCTTCCAAGTTCGTAACGCTTCTTTCAAATAGGCGATGTCTGCGACAAGCCGCTAAAGCGTCTACGCACCCGGTATGTTATCCCAACACCGCTTCACTGTACGCTGAATCTCTGCGTTTAATCGAAACTGGAGTGTAAAGGGGATTTCTCGTAACTGCTGCAATACTTATTGTACTTCCTGCTGGCTGGAGTGAATTGATTTTTCCCCTCGCTTGGAAGCGTAATCATTTGTCTATTATCACTTCATCTAATTCTCAAAATTAGATTGAATAGAATATCTCTAAAGCTTAGATAAATAATTAGTAACAATAATAAAAACTGCTGAAATTGCATAACTGGGTCTAAACGCCAGCCCTGAATCATTAATATTATTCCAGATATCAATATTAAAATAGGCACTGCTATTCCTTGGATAACATAAATTACTAAAGCCGAGTTTGTCAGAGAGTTTTTTCGTGAAACAAGCCATCTTATCATCAAAATTAAATAAATGATTGCTACACCTATATACAACAACGCAATAAACTTAATTTCAATCAAGCCAGAGGTTATCATCCAGCAAACTATCAGAATTTAATAAAATATAAGTTACTCATTCAATTTTGAAGGATGGATTAAGTGTGCCGTTCTGGGAAAAAGACTCAGTTGAATACGAAATATTCAAGCAATACGAACGAGCGTTAGTCAGTCTTGGCGTTCACTTTTCGCGCTTAAGAAGTTCAAAACGCTCTTGAAGCTTGCACTTACGGTTTAGAGGATGCGTTCAGAAGCACGATTGACTATGTGCTATGGCTACAAAAGCATGAAAAGCAATTTTTCCAAAATGCAATTTTGGTTAGTGCTTTGCGAGAACAATGGAAACCAAAGGCATGGCGTGATGAGTACCTGGAACTGCCAAATCTGGAATCACCCGGGCAGAGGTGGTGGAATGCAGCAGCCAAAACGTGGGGTTACGATGTCCGCAATCGCCTTGTTGCAGATGTGTTTTACGACAATGGCACAGAATTCATCAAATTCACCAACGGTAAGGAAATAACCGTAGAGACAGCATGGCGCTGGGAGTGGGAACGAGTACTGCAATATGTAACCAATCAATAACTCACGCTACTCATTTGGTTTCAGCAACACCCCATCCGCCACCACAAAACTCCACTGTGGGAACTTCACTACTAATTTTTTGATGACAATTCGCAAAGCTGGATCGTCCTCCCAGCACTCCATTAGAAAATCAAAGCCAGGATTTTCGCGTAATTGTTCCGCCATCTTCAATTTATCCATACGCCAGGGTCACGCGTTAGACCAGGCTGCGATCGTGCCTTACTTGTAGTGTCATTACCCCATCGGAAATCGCCGCATCATCTCCTGTAACGCTATCGCTTCACCATCCGCCGTATACACCACCTCACCCGACATAGCAATCACAATCCGCTGCTGTCTTGCCCACTCAAACCAAGCGATCGCACCAGATTTTGCCTATTGTGTCTCCGGTTTCCTCCCCTCCTTGCAAGCAGCGACTTTCCACAGCTTTCGGTGACTGTTCAAAGTGCCTGTTTCAAATAAGCGATCGCCGCCAACAGAAACTTGCTTGAGCCGTAATAGCTCCCGATTGTTTACTCTTGATGACAAAAATCTTGTACTACAGTGCGTAAAAGCGCATACTCAAGGTGTATCCAGCGTTAACCCTTGCTTTCAATAGAAGGTTGGCAGGATGCTGAGTAGTTCAGTTACTACCAATGAAGCTGAGGGATTAACTCAATATGGTGAATGAGGAGCATCTGACAATATTAAAACAGGGTGTGAGCATTTGGAATACGTGGAGAATAAAAAATCGTGGAGTCAAACCAGATATTCAGGATGCTAACTTTAGAGGCGCTAACCTTAGTGGTGCTGATCTGCGGTGGGTAAACCTTGAAAATGCTGACTTGAGAGGGGCTAATCTCATTGATAGTAATCTCTGTAAGGCCCACCTCAGTAAAGCAAAGCTCAGTAATTGCGAGCTTAAAGATGCTAACCTTAGTGGTGCTGCTCTCCGGTGGGCAAACCTCGAAAATGTTGATCTCACAGGAGCAAATCTTAATGAAACTGACTTTCAGAAAGCTAACTTGACTGAAGCGATTTTAAGTAAAACTCAAGCTTTAGGCACAAATTTTATTGGAGCAAACCTTACAGGAGTCTGCATAAAAGATTGGAATATAAACAATCTTACAATTCTTGATGACGTAATTTGCGACTATATTTACCTCCAACAAAGTCAACAAGAGCGTCGTCCAAGCGTTGGTATCTTTGCCCCTGGAGAATTCACCAAGCTATTTCAAAAAGCCCAAAAAACAGTTGACTTGATTTTCAGCAATGGCATTGATTGGCAAGCATTTCTGACTTCGTTTCAAAAACTACAGGTTGAGTGCGGTAGTGAAGAATTAACCATCCAAGCTATTGAAAATAAGAATGATGGTGCTTTTGTAATTCGGGTGAATGTTCCCGCTCATGCTGACAAAGCTGAAATTGAAAAGTATTTAAAACGAGAATATGAATTAGCACTTGTAGCGTTAGAAGAAAAATATCAAGTTCAGCTACAGGGCAGAGATGAGCAAATAGAAATTTACCGAAAGCAAAGCACCGATCTAACTGAGATTGTAAAACTCTTGGCAAGTAGAGCTACTTATGACCTGAGAAATTCTCAAATTGGTGGAAGCCTGATTAACGCCGAGACAGTTAACGCCGACCAAATAGGTGGTAATATCCATAACAACGACGCTTGAAAATGCCCAAGCCAACCCATGCCGGACTCAGAAGACCCCAAGCAAGTCAACAACGACTTACGTAACGCTCAGTTTGGCGGTGGGTTGATTAATGCTGAGTCTGTGAACGCTGGGCGAGTTGGCGGCGATATCTACAATATTCACATTGGGCAGCAGGCGGTAGCACCAGTAAATCAGAACAGTCAGCCGCAAAAAATCTTGATTTTGGCAGCAATTCCTTACAGTTTGCGTTTGGATCGAGAGATTAGAGAAATTGAAGATGCTATACGACGGGCTACAAGACGGGATTTATTTGAGATTCGGATTAAAACTGCTGTACGCCCTCAAGATATTCGTAGAGCGATCGCAGAAGAACGTCCTTATATTGTTCATTTCTGCGGACATGGTTTGTCAGATGGCAGTTTATTGCTAGAAGATGATGGAGGAAACAACAAACCTGTTTCGCCAGAGGGATTAGCATCATTGTTTAAGTTACACACTGATTACATAAACTGTGTCTTACTGAACGCTTGTTATTCAGCTAAACCTGCCCATGCAATTAGCCAACATATTAATTATGCGATTGGCATGAACCAGCCCATTGGTGACAAAGCAGCGATTGTATTTGCTCAGGGATTTTATGATGGGTTGGGTTACGAAAACCTAGATACTCAAGATATATTTCAAAGAGCTTTTGACGAAGGTTTAGTTGCTGTTGGGCTAGAAAATACTTCTGAGGAACAAATACCAGTTTTAAAAAAGAAAGGTTCTTTTATTGAGAAAAGAGTACCAGAAACAGAGACAAACATATATATCGAACGTCCCCCTATTGAGGACAAGTGCTATAGTGCAATTTTGCAGCCTGGGGCATTAGTCCGTGTCAAAGCTCCCCAAAGAATGGGGAAAACACTCTTGTTAGAGAAAATGCTAGATTATGCCAGAGTCCAAGGTTATCAAACAGCAAAGCTCGATTTCAAACTAGCTGATATTGAAATCTTGGCTAATTTAAAAACATTCTTGCAATGGTTGTGTATTGATGTTGCTGACAGCCTAGAACTAGAACCACAACTAGATAAATACTGGCAGGATGTCTTTGGGCAGAATAAAAACTGTACTCGCTATTTTCAAAAATATTTACTATCGGTAACTGAGTCTCCCTTAGTTTTAGCCATAGATAATTTTGAGCGACTGTTTAATTATCCAGATATTTTCCCTCAATTCTGCTTACTGCTACGTGGATGGTATGAAGCAGCCAAACAAGGTGACAAGATTGGTAATATCTGGAAGAAACTGCGCTTAGTGGTAGTTCATTCCACCGAAGCTTACCCCTCTTTAGACACTAATCACTCCCCGTTTAATGTAGGATTGGCGATTGAGTTACCTGAATTTAATCTGCAACAAGTAGCAAACCTTGCTAAACAGAACGAATTGGGACAACTGGAGGAACAAGACTTAATACAGTTGATGGGGTTAGTAGGGGGACATCCTTACTTAATACAGTCTGCGATCGCTCCCGGTACATCTCCCAAGAACGCTTGACCGTGCGCTGAATCTCACAATTGAGTTGGAACTATGAGTTACAGGACATCTCCCTCAACAATTAAACTATAAGAAAGTGAGATAACAGCTTGGCAGATGTGGTTTTGGGAAAAAGACTCAGTTGAATACGAGATATTCAAGCAATACGAACGAGCGTTGGTAGCTATCGGCGTTAACTTTTCACTTGAAGAAGTCCAAAATGCTTTAGAAGGCTGCACGTATGGTTTAGAGGATGCGCTCAGAAGCACGATTGATTATGTGCTGTGGTTGCAAAAGAATGAAAAGCAATTTTTTCCAAACGCGATTTTGGTTAGTGCTTTGCGAGAGCAATGGAAACCAAAGGCATGGCGTGATGAGTACCTAGAACTGCCAAATCTAGAGTCACCAGGGCAAAGGTGGTGGAATGCGGCAGCTAAAATGTGGGGGTACGATGTACGCAATCGTCTCGTCGCAGATGTGTTTTATGACAACGGCACAGAATTCATCAAATTCACCAACGGTAAAGAAATCACGGTAGATGCTGCGTGGCGTTGGGATTGGGAACGTGTTCTAAACTATGCCACTAATCAATAGTTGACGCAACTGTGATCAGTATCTAACGGGAATGGAACCGAGGTTGATACAACTCGCACACCAGAAGAAAATGTAGAGCTTGCTATTCAAAAACTAACAAAAGAATTAGCATCAGATCTACTACAAATAATTAAAAATTCTCCACCAGCTTTCTTTGAAAAACTAGTAGTCGATTTATTAGTCAAAATGGGATATGGCGGCACTCGCAAGGATGCAGGTCAAACCGTTGGGCGTAGTGGTGATGGTGGAATTGACGGTATCATCAACGAAGACCGTCTTGGATTAGATGTAATTTACATACAAGCTAAACGTTGGGAAAGTTCTGTAGGTCGTCCTGAAATTCAAAAGTTTGCTGGAGCTTTACAAGGATTTCGTGCCAGAAAAGGAGTATTTATAACAACATCAACGTTTACAAATGAAGCTAAAGACTACGTTTCAAGAATTGACAGTAAGATTATTTTGATTGATGAGGAAACGCTGACTCAGTTGATGATTGAAAATAATGTTGGTGTTACGCCATTTGCTGTGTATGAAGTCAAGAAAGTTGATTCAGATTACTTTACGGATAGCTAGAGTAATTCGGTTTTCTTTTCTAAAATAATTATTGTAGTTTAACTAACATAAAATATGGATGAAAACTTAGAATGGCGCATCAGAGCTTTTTTTGATTTTTGGAGAAAAAAGCACTCATTTATCAGTAAGTTAGACCTGAGCGAACAAAGGTATGAAGCCAACGTTTTACTATGGGGATCTTTTGACGCACTTTCTAATTTATGGGCAAAGGAGATAGGCAAGAGCGAGTGTGGTAATAGTGGCAAGCGAATTATTTTTGATGCGTTTCTTGCACGTTATGGAGGTGATGTATTTAAGTTAGTTTCTCTTCCGGATGTGTGGAGTCGAGCAGAACGAGGCGATGCTTCTAAATTACCCAAAAATGTATGTATATTTTTAAGCGAAATTAAAAGACGTAAAAATGGCTCTAATGTCTACAAATATGAAGACGATTTTGAGATGGATGCGAGAACAATTCGCTCTACTTCAAACGATTTGAATATAGATGATGTCGTCCATCAAGTTATTACAAATTTCCCTAACGCTAATCGGGCTGAAATTGAGCAATGGCTTACTCTTTCCCGATATGGGGCGATCGCTTACAAAGTATTCCGAAATACTTATAAGCTGTTGTGCATTTAAATTGTGATAATAACGTTACCTTTATTTTTGATTTTCCGCGCCCATTTAATAATTAACTGCCCTTCATTTAAAAGTTGATGTAATAAATATTCTAGCTCTTCAAGTGATTTAAATAACCGATTAGCAACATATTCTTTTGTCGAATGCCAGACCAATTCAATTAAGTTATAATCTGGGCTATATTCCGGGAGAAACTCTAAATGAATATTCGGCATTTCTGCTTCAATTTTATTGATATACTCTTGTTTTTTGTGAAAGCTTGCATTATCAAGAATGATAACTATCTTGGCTCCTTTTTTTGCAAAGTCTTTGGCTTGATTACCTGCTTCTACCCATTCAAAAACTATTTCTTCATAGAAGATTTTTAGGACTTTGTAAAAATTATCTGCATTGCCTTTATCGATAAACTCTACGAATCTTTTCTTATCGGAATACCTTAATCCTCCCATCACATTAACTCTTCCTTTTCTTCTGTCTCCTCTCACGTTTTTGGAGCTACCTTTTTTACACCATGTTTTTCTTCTGATTACCCTTAAACTAAAGCCGCTCTCATCCCAAAACCATAACTGTAATAGTTCTGGATACTTTTTTTCTATTCTTAAATATTCTGCTATTTTCTGTTTAAATGCTTTTCTTTTTTCCGGATTCTGTTTGGACTCTAAGCTATATTTTGCCCAGAGGTAAACGTACTTTTTTTTCTCTAATATCCTCCTGACTTGAGAACCACTTAATTGTATGCCTGTGAGCTTCTCTAAATATGTTGCTAATCTCTGCGCTGTCCATCTGCCAAACTCGTATCCTAATTCTTGTGGTTCTTTATCTATCGTTTCTAGTAATATTTCTATATATTTATCTGTGGCTTTTTTATGGTTTCCCTTCATCCTCTCATCTTTGAGGCTTTCTAGATTCTCGCTCGTCTCCATGAACACACCCGACATCGCACTTTTGAGTTAAAAAGAAACTTTATTTATGCTCCGTTCGCAAAACTGCTGTAAGACAAAGTACTCTTTGCAAAGATAAAACTTTCAAACCCAGTAGTTGAAAGGGTAATAACATCTCCATTATTATTGAAGGTGAGATTAGCCGAGTTCAGGGTATTATCGGAACTTACACCAGAAATGACTAGTTGGGAGCGATTGAAAGCACTCAGGTCTAGTGTGTCAAAACCTGTTCCACCATTAATACTTCCACTACCAAACCCTTTGAAATAGTCATCCCCACTGTCTAATTCAATATTGATACCGCCACTAATAGTAACTTTTTGTTGAACTTCATTAATGATACTGGTGGCTGTAATTTTGTCATTGCCTTCACCAGTCTTAATAGTTCCCTCTCCATAAATTCCATAAGCAGAAATAGTATTTGTTGCTGTAGCTTGTCCAGTCAGTATGTCACAACCATCTCCTGTATCAATGAATCCGTCGTTGACGATACCTAAGAAGCCGCTAGTCGCAGTGATTGTATCATTACCATTACCAGTATAGATACCATCATTAAAGTTGTTAAAGATGCCATATTCGCCGCCATCGGCAATGATAATATCATTACCATTATCAGTATAGATCCTCCCTCTAATACCGCAGAACTCTCCAGTAGCAATGATAATATCGTTACCATTACCAGTGCTGGTGCTGTCTAAGTAGTTGTCAAGACCTATATCAGAAGTACCAGTGGCAATGATAATATCGTTACCATTACCAGTATCAAAGGAACCGCTGTTAGAGATGCCCCTACTACCAATACCAATGATCATGTCGTCACCATCTCCGGTATCGATGATACCGTAGTAATTTAAGATGCCATTCGGGTAATTACCAATGCCAATAATAATATCGTTACCATTACCTGTATTAATATTGCCATCGTTACGGATGCCATTACTAAGACTTTTAGTGCTAGTGCTAATACCAATGATGATGTCGTTACCATCTCCGGTATCGATGATGCCGTTATTAGAGATACCTATACTATTACTTTTAGTGCTAGTGCTAGTGCTAGTGCCAGCGATAGTGTCGTTACCTCCTAAAGTATTTACAGTAATACCAGAGAGAACCTGGATACCATAAATATAAGTAGTCTTGACTGTAACTACATCTGCATCGTTAGTCCATTTACCTAACAAAGTTGAAGGGTCAGTGTCTAAGTACCAACCCTTATTATTTAAATTAACTGTGTTTGAATAAGCCATAATTTACTCCTAGAAAGAATTAAAATTTCAGCAATAAATATTTTTTTACAGCAAAAATACTGGTTCTTCAATGCTTATTATACTAAAGTTGCTCCAAAGCTCAACGATGGGAACGAGTACTAAAATATGCCAGTAGTTGAAATAGCAATCACTACTCCTCCCACTTTACCAACACCCCATCCACAGCCACCAATCCCCACTGCGGAAACTTCGCCAGCAGTTTCTTGATCGCAGTCCGCAATGCAGGGTCATACCTTTGATAAGGTTATACTTACACCTCGACTGTGGTACTACTCCCCCACCGGATACCGCCGCATCATCTCCTGCAACTCTACCGCCTCACCCTCCGGCGTATACACAACCTCACCGGACATAGCAATCACAATCCTTTGTTTCCTTGCCCACTCAAACCAATCTTTCACGGCAGATTTAACCTGTGCGGACTCCGGTTTCCTACCTTCCTTACAAGCCGCCACAAATACAGCTTCCGGTGACTTGATTCCTTTCCAAGTTCGCAGTGCCTCCTTCAAATAACTGATCGCCCCTGGTACATTCTCCCAGCACCGCTTAACTGTACGTTGAATCTCTGCGTTTAGCCGAAATTGCGGGGTACAGGGTAGGCTGTTGACTTTGTTGGTTTTTAGGCGATTTTGCGGAAAATTATTCGTGTTCTTTTTTGTTTGTGGAAAAACGGCTGGAACAGCCGTTTTTCCACAAAAATAGTCAACACACTTTCTGCATGAACCCTTATGGGCAAAAGAGTACAAAGTTTACAGCCTAGGTACAGGGTATTTCTCGTAACTGTTGCAGCACTTCTTGAACTTCCTGGCTACTGGGTTGCGCTGATTTTTCTACAGGCTCGGCGCAATCATCACCAGAGTCTTCGTCACAAAAATTCGACGCAACCGGGGCGGCGGAAGAACGATCCTCATGGGGATCTGTCTCGGTAGCCGAATCAACCAGTTCTATGTCTTCAACGAAGTGAGCAGTCTGGGGTAACTCTAGTTCTGCGGTTTGACAAGCCCCTTCCTGGTCGCATTCCAAAATCTTGGCTTCCTCGTTCTCACTTTTTTTAAGCTCAACAGCAGAGTGTTGTTGTGGCTTTGAAGCTTCTGGATGGGATCTATGGTATTGTTCTACAGCGAACGTCGAATGTTCAGATTTGAACTTGCCATGTTCAAGTAACTTATTCAGTACATCGAAGTTTAATTTATACTGCCATGTTCTATCCTGACCGTTGCCAGGATTCTTCTGCTTGGAGATAATACCCATCTCGTCAAGCAGAGCGATCGCACTCCTAATCACATGAAGGCTATGTTCACCCATTAGATCGGCATAAATTTTCTTGAGGGGCTGATAAATCCAGGGGGTGCGGTGGTTCTTCAGCTTCCACTTTGTCCAGTGTCGAAAGTATTCAATCAGCTTGGCCGCACAAAAGTTACCAGTGATATCAAAATACTCCCGGCGCAATATCACCAGGATAGAAAACCTTTCAGCAGATGCAACACTACTCATATCCTACCTTCTATAATTTGTAAAAACTGGGTTGTCTAAAACGGCATATTCTCTTGGTCTTCTTCGGGTGCTTGTGACCAAAATTCCCTGAGCTTTTGGCGTTTAGCCACCAGAAATTGCTGTTTCTCTTCGGGCGATACTTCACCAATCAATTGCTGTAACTCATTCTTTTGCTTCTGCTTCCAAAGTTCAGTTGTCACAGCAGGTAAAGCCAGGGTTTCAATTTTGGTAGACGGTCTGAAGTTGCGGCGACGGAACAAAAAGCGGAAATGGCGTTTATCTTGTGACGGCAGCGATCGCCATACGTCCTCATTCCATCCTGGTGGTACAAAATCAGCTGATGGAGGTAACAGGCTTTGTGCTTGGGCTTGTAATTGGGCAATTGCTTGTTGCATTGCAGGAATGGCTTGGAGCAATGCTAACTGTTCAGTGCTAAGTGACTGCGGGGTATAGCCAGTTTGTGACCAGATAAATACCCTTGTCCCGGCTTTGGCTACCATACGGTAATTGTTGGCTGCGGTTTGCTTGCCTTTGTACTTCCGGGCATCCATCGCGTAGTATTCCAGCACTGCATGGCAAAGTTCGTCAATCACGAACAAGCTCCCGTGAGCATCGTTCATTATGAGTCTCCAGTCTTTACCAGCAATTGGTTTCAGCGATTCTGTCAAGTCGTTCGTTATGGGGTCACAATCACGAATCTTGTTTAGTAACTGGGTGATTGCGGGTTGGTCTGTTCCGCAAAAATTAGCTAAAGCTGTGACGGTCATCCCGCTTACGCCGTCGTTGGTGCGGGTACAAAATCCTAACTCGTCCTGAATATGAAAAGTAATCGCATCCATAAACATTTCTCCAATTTTTGACGCATGAAAATATCGACAACACTTAACCCATGCCGCATTGAGTTCTTTTAAAGATGTGGGTGGGAATTTTTATTTACTGGTTTGTTTCTTGCCAGAACCGTAATTCATCCTTGAAATAACGCTCAGTCTTTTTCGGTTTGTCTTTCCAATGATCCCAAGCCACCCGAACTTCATCTCCGAAATCCTCGATGACTTCACCCTTGCGTATATACAAGGCAAAGTAAGGGTCAGCGTGAGCAACAACAGAACCAAGCCCAATAATCAATTCACAATTCGCAAGTCGCAATTCGCAATTCGCAATTATCAGAAACCATCGGTTCCGTAATCTTGGAGGATTCTGCTCTCTCCAAAGAAGTGATTAACTCTGTCTCTTGCGGTGTCAGTTCCGCCCAGTAGTCTTGTTTAATAACCTCATATTCAGTAGCCACTTCCAGATAATCCCACCAGCTACACCCAGGCTTCGACAATACAGCCCGAATATCACTAACCGCTTGAGGTAACAGTTGCAATTGTTCGGCTCGATATGCGATCGCAATTGGTGTCGGTTCACTGCCAAGGATAATTGCAGCTGCTTGGAGTGCTTGGGTGTTGTTCATAGCACTGGCCAGATTACCCAAAGCTATACCCATCAGTCGCAGGCATTCGGTGGCGTTTTCTTTGGGTGGTTCAAGGGCAAGCGATCGCAACAGCAGCCTTGAGCTTTTCTGGTTCCTTGACTAGGCGTAGCAAAGGACGGGCTTGACGCTCGTTTTTAATGTGTTCGCCCAACTCCTGGGCTGTATCAATGACTTTCTTGGCTCCTAGCAGTTGGTTGATTCGTCGGTATCCACCCCAAGCGGATAATTCATGCTGGCAGTATTGCTCAAAAGTTTTATAGCCAGCTTCACGGTAAAGTTGTTTTGAGCGCATCTGGAGAATGTCATCAACTGCTTGCCATTCAAATCTGTCGATGGCAGTGAACGTTTCTTTGATGCAGCTATTGAGAACACCGTAATCGAGAGGTGAAATAGTTTCACAGTAGGGGTCAATAATAGCATTCCCCTCTGTGCATAGTGCAGGAGGATTTGATATTGTTTGATTAACCATGAACCTGGGAGTTTATGGAACTACCCTCAGCGCGTGCCTGAGAAACAATCGCTGGGGGTTTTAAATTGTCAGCACAATTGCTTTGAGTCTAGCATTAGGCTAGCCAAACAAGCAACTAGGCTAGACATTTACAAACACCCTTTAAAAGCTTCGCCCCCTAGGGTTCAGTAGGGGGCGAGTTGGTTGCTAGATTTATGAGGTTTTTGGCGCTGGCTAGCATATGTTCTAGCTGATTCTTTAGTTGCTGGTTTTCTGCGGCTAGCCCGCCTTTAATTTTCCCAGTTCTGCTTTAATCTCCGCTATCTCTTGTTGTTGCTTCTCTACAAGTTGCCTGATATCAACAACATTAGTTTCACTTTCTCCCCTTCCAAGCCTGCTTCTAATGTACTTCTCGATGTCTTCGGTCATACTTGTTCCTTCTGTTTCTAGCAACTCTTTGTATGCAAGGTACAAACTGTTATCTAGCCTTACATTCAACTGAGCGCCACGCTTCCTAGTGGAAGGCTTTGTTTCGTCTGCCATTTCTGTTTCTTGAATTCAAATAACTATTAACACTATAAAACACGGTCTAGCCAGTGGCTATAACTTCTACTAATGTCTAAGACCCGTACAGATCAGTTATTTGGCTAGATAATGTCTTGACAATGGCTAGCCAAAATCTTATATTAGATTCATCAGCTAAAAACAAAAGACGACCGCACCAGTCTCGCAAACTCAGCGATCGCCTTCTGTCCCTAAAATTAGGAGAAATATTATTATGCCTCATCTCACATATTCACAGCAAGCACGTTTAGGCTTTAATCGCAACGCAATAGATGAGGAAGCCAAAGCACAGGAAGAACTCTACAATCCATTCTCCTCACGACCCGGTTGCACTGAGCGCCAAGTTAAAGGGGCAATCTCGCTCACCCTTGCCCCAGTGTAATAGAGCAGTTGAATGATTGACCTGTCTCGTCCTTTTGGAGTTAGGGCAATCATAGTCATTACTTCTAGCTCACTTAAAATACGTTCGGCTAGCTTATCTTCAGGTTCGGGCAATGGTACCTGGGCAGCAACATTAAATTTTGTCCATTCTACTCCATTAGCAAATCGCATTAGACTTTTGACAGCTGCAATTCTCCTAGCACGAGTAGAGGTTTCATATTCCTTGGTTTCTAAATAATCCGCGAACGCCAAAACATCATTCATCGTTACTGTTCGCAAGTCTAAATCATTTAGCTGCACTTTTTTAGCACTTACACCTAGAATAAAGGCAATGAATTGACGGATATCTGTATCATAAGAGCGCCGGGTCTGAGGCGATCGCTTCGCTGTTAGCATTTTTCTAGTTCTCTGTGCTGTTGGTGCTTTGGTGAGGGAACTAAAAAGGTGAGACAGCAAGAGCGATCGCTTTTTAGTTCTGGGGGATTTAATTACTGAATTGCGATCGCTGTTCTTTATCAGATTATCGTCTTTTGATAAGAGCCGCACCCATATCATTTAAGTCCGTGGGATAAGACTTTCGTTTCATGAGCAACTATGTAAATACACTATATAAGAGGTATCCTATCGTTGCAAGCACTTTTTTCTACTCATCTTTAGATTTACTTTATAAATAGCCTCTTAAGGAATTGACCAATCCACAATTTTCAAATTAGGGACTTTCTGAAAATCTTTCAAGTTACGTGTCACAACTGTAGCATTTAAGGAAAGTACAATGGCTGCAATTCTTAAATCTTGTGTACCAACGCGAATTTTTTGCTTGACTAATTCGTGATAAATGTTAAATGCGGACTCATTAAAATCAAGAATATTAGCTTGACATAACCGATTAAATGTTTCTTTCAATAAAGCGTAAGCTGTAACTAATTCTTGCTTTGATTTGGCTCGTTTAATTACATCTAAACGACCGTACATCTGCTCAATAATAGTGATCACTGTGACTGCAATTTCTGAAGGATTAATAGTAGCTACTTTGCTAGCCACTACTGGATGACCTCGTTGTAGTAGCGAAACATGGTCAGTATCAAGCACCCATTTTGTCATCTGATTTATACCTAACCAAATATACTCTTACTCTTGTAGAAAAGTGTCTTCTGTAGATTTATCTAGTTCTTGTCGATAATTTTCTATAGCTTCAAGCATTTGCTCAAATTGTGGGTCATCTTTGAAAACTCCAGCCATTGCTAACCAAGGATTTTTCTGCTCAGAAGATGGCACTTTTATAGATAAACAAACAATTTCTGCACCAGCTAGATGGGTCTCTAGACGTTGCTGAAGTTGAGCTAATGCAGTAAGGCGATCGCTTGCTTCTACTTGTAATTCCGGCAACCCAGGAACAATAGCAACTGTTCTGCCATCAGCTTGTTGCTTAACAATAACATTTACTAAAACTTCGTTATTATCTTGGCTAGTTTGTGATGTTGCAGATGAAAAAGAATTCATGATAATTTTGGGGCTTATTTTGTTTAATTCTAACAATGATTGACATACTCACCTCGCTTTCAGGCAGGTGAGTATGTCAAAATCTTCAATTAGTTGAAGTTCAGGGCGAACGCATCTTATTTACTAATAAAAACTAAGCGAGATTACAAAATGACATAGATAATTGGGAAAATTGATAGAATGATAAGCAAAGTAAATCAAAGATGTTCTAAAAATATCGATGAGTTTATCTTCATCTAAATAAAAGGATTGACTCCCTCTTGCCAAACCACATAACTTAAGCGTAAATCTCGCTGTTCGTAGAGACGGGAAACACCTAACACTGCAAACCAATCTGGTCGCTTATGCCACAGTGGACAACGCGAGTCATAGTAAAGATTTAAATCGCTGGCAACAAATATCCGATCGCTAGGATAATTGGGCGGACGAAAGGTTTCGTCTAATAGACGAGGTTGCAACAAATGAAACTGATCGGGCAAACCAGGTTCCTCTGGGTCTTCACTAGGAAGATCGTACATTGTAGGTAATGTATCTTTTGGAGAACGTGGCGGATTTGTTTGATACATTGCGTAACAGTCCTGATGGCGAGACTCTTAGCTATATTATCTAACCTAGACTCAGGATTTTTGAGAATCACGTAATCAAAGGATGGCGATCGCATTCTTATTCTTTTAAAGTGAGGGTAGCGATCGCAGTTTACACCTATGTGATATGTTCCGGTTTCTTGCGGTTGGCGGGAATAATTTTAGAAGATCAAGAATGGCCGAAAAAATGTGGACACTTTGAGGGTAAGCGAGTTATCCCGCAGGCTGAACATACAGGAAAAATTCGTGCTGCCGTAGAGGCGCGTGGCGATAGCGGTTTGGTAATTATAGCTCGCACAGATGCTCGTGCGCCATTGGGTTTAGAAGCTGCGATCGCTCGTGGCAAAGCTTACATCGCCGCTGGAGCAGATGTACTATTTGTAGAAGCTCCCCAATCGATTGAGGATTTGTAATTTAGTGCCAACACTAAGCGAACATAGATAAGTAGTTGTTATCTCTGTACGAAAGTCCTGGATTCTACGCAATTGCGAGCCAATATCAGTAACAGATTTTGCAAAAAAGTTAAGTTTTTAGTATTAAAATGAACCATTGTAGAGACGTTGAATTGCAACGTCTCTACTACCAAAGGATTTGTTGCAATCATTAATTGAATTAGTATTACTAAAATTTCATCTGATTTTTTGTTCTCTCTCTAGATGAAATAAGTCTCTTGCTTTAGATGCTTACATAGAGAGTTCCTGATTTATTATGTTATCAATATGACACTAGTTAAGCAAAACTCTTTGAATACACCAGCAAAACCGCCAAAAACACTAGTAGAAAAGCAAATTGAAACAGAACGGATGCGTGATGTTCTAGTGTTGTTGCAAAATTTGATTAATAGTGAAGAAGCCACTGTTAAGCTAATTTTAGATTGCCTTTATGATATTGGCTCAGTTAATGTAATTAACCAAAAGTTCCGCTGGCGTTATCCAAATAGGATAATGAAATTAATTGCTAGAATGTCTAAACCTGCTTTTAAAGCCCTCGCTATAGCTTGGTTTAAGAAAAATTGCCCTCAATTAATTACTGATTGGTTATACTCAAAAGTTACTTTTGATATTCCCCAAAAAACACCTCAAGAAATGGCTGTTGAAGTTGCTCAACCTCAATTATCTTACTCACCATCTAAAGACAATGTAGATCGAGAGATTAAAAATTTACGTAACCAAGTGAGATTATTAGCAGGAATTTTAATAGTTGCGATCGCTAGTTTAGGTGTAACAGTTACTTTATTAAGTAATTCGTAATGACGCTCCTTCGTCGCTAACGCTGCGCTAACGTAATTCGTAATTAAACTAAAATTGATATTTATCGTAAATTTAAGGGTTTAAGACTCCTACGTCTATACGTAGCTCAGTTTTAGACGGAGATTTATACCCCGACTGAAACTGTATTTAATGCGCGAATTTTGAATCGGTATTTTCTTCTAAAAATAAATTATCTTTTGAATAAGAATAATTTTTCCATCGAAAGATGCTCGGTTATCTTGAGATATATAAAAAAACGAAGCCATTGATAATTTAGGATTACTATATCTCTATCAAATGTATTAACTTTTTAAGTATTTATGCTATGTGATTAAATATTTGATTATGATTTTAATAGTGGCGATCGCTACCTGATTAATCAAAAATCACCTTAACAGTGATAACCAACATCATGTCCGCCTAATTATTTATAATTCCCGCATCTGTGCAAAAACCAGGAAAACCTCTTTCCCCTGCTCACCTACAGTCTTAATGGACGCGATATAAGCCGCCCACAATCCTCCAGCGACAAGTGCTATAGCTAATATGCTCATTCCTACTATGACTTTGCCCAAACCTAACTTGGAGGACATTGAAATATGCTTACTGTTGGAGGGTGTGTACCAATACTACGGTTATGACTATCGTAATTATGCTCATTCCTCACTCAAGCGCCGGATTCACAACTTTATGCGCTCAGAAGGATTAGCAAATATTTCTGCATTACAAGAGAGATTACTTCACAATCGTACATATTTAGAAAAGTTTTTGCTAAGTCTGACAGTAAATGTCACATCAATGTTTCGAGATCCTAGCTTCTATCAAACCTTCAGAACTCAAGTCGTCCCTTTCTTACAAACCTATCCTTTCATTCGTATTTGGCACGCTGGATGCTCCACAGGAGAAGAAGTCTATTCAATGGCTATTCTATTACAAGAAGAAGGACTTTATCACCGTTGTCGAATATATGCCACTGATACTAACGAGAAAGTACTCCAAAGCGCCAAGAGTGGTATTTTTTCTCTCAAGCTGATGCAGGAATATACTCAACTTTACTTAAAAGCAGGCGGCAAACGGTCTTTCTCAGAATACTACACGGCAGCTTATGATAATGCCATTTTTCGAGCATCCTTGAGAGAAAATATTGTCTTTGCTCAGCATAATCTGGCAACTGACAGTTCTTTTAACGAGTTCAATGTTATCCTTTGCCGTAACGTTTTGATATATTTCAACCATATCCTGCAACAACGGGTTCACGAACTTTTTTTCAACAGTCTTTGCACCTTTGGTATTTTAGGTTTAGGACGACAAGAATCGATTAGATTTACTCCTTATGAGCAACACTTTGAAGAGATAGCCAAAGGAGAGAAACTGTACAAAAAAATTAGATAAATTAATGATATCTTGATATCGCCGAAGCGATCGCCACAATGTGAAGGGCTACAAATTACACCTCAACAAATCTTTCAACAAGCAAAAATTCCCTAATTTAGTCAAAGACGCTACGCGAACGCCCAATGAGTTACGCCATAGACGATAGCGTAGCGAAGCATAAGTCCTTTTTACTGCCAAATATAAATTAGAAGAAACAAAACAATCCAGATAACATCAACGAAGTGCCAAAATAATGAGGTGGCATTGACGCCAAAGTGACCTGATTCGTAGTTCCCCGGAATGAAAGAACGCACTAAGATAATTAACTGCAACAGAATACCTGTGAAAACGTGCAAACCGTGGAAACCTGTTAACAGGTAAAACATGCCACCAAATGTGCCAGAAGTGAAGCCAAAGGCGAGACTATTCCATTCAATTGCTTGTCCAAATAAAAAGTAACTTCCCATCGCCATCGTCGCCAAAAGATAGAGACGAAATCCTGCTAAGTTATGGCGCTGGAGGGCTTTTTCTGCTAGATAAATCACAAAACTACTAGCAACAAGAATGACTGTATTGATTGCAGGTTCTTTAATTTCTAATCGAGAAATACCAGCGGGTAGCCAATTGGGAGTTGTTGTTTTGTAGACAATATATCCTGCAAAAAAACTCAAGAAAATCACGCTTTCAGATAGTAGGAAGACAATGAAGCCAAACATTTTATTGCCTTCTTCGTCGTGACTATGCTCAGCGTTTATGTGGTGTGATTGATTGGGAACAATATAACTTTCCATTGGTGTAGATTTTGAGGTTGAATTTGCAACGCAGAGGAACGCGGAGGATTTCTGCAACTTCCTCGATTCTCTGGTTAGTCTATGGGTGACGTAATTCGTAATTCGTAATTAAGTTTTGTAATGGGGATTTGACCCCAACACAAAACTTACAGGTTATGGAACTGGGTGACTTAAACCCACGGAACTTGTTAATGGTTCGGATTTGCCGTAGCCGTAGGGTTCACTGATAACAGTTGGAATTTCTTCAAAGTTCTCTACCGGAGGTGGGGAAGAAACTAGCCACTCTAGTCCAATTGCCCGCCAAGGGTTAGCAGGGGCTTTCTCACCACTTGTCCAAGCGATTACCATGTTGAAGATGAAAGGCAAGGTGGACATTCCTAAGAGAAATGAACCAAGGCTAGCAATGATATTCCAAAATTCATACTCTGGGGCGTAGGAGGAAACTCGGCGTAGCATTCCTTGCAGTCCCAATGGGTGCATGGGTAAGAAGTTGAGGTTAGTACCGATGAATGATAGCCAGAAGTGCAATTTACCCCAGCCTTCGTAGTACATCCGTCCAGTCATTTTGGGGAACCAGTGGTAGATGGCTGCATACAAGCCCATCGTTACTGTACCGAAGAGGACGTAGTGGAAGTGACCAACTACAAAGTAAGTGTTGTTAACGTGGACATCAACCGGCACGGAGGAAAGCATGATGCCTGTAATGCCGGCGAAGACAAACATGATTAGTCCACCCAAGGCAAACAGCATCGGTGTAGTTAGACGTAGTTTACCGCCCCAAATCGTCGCTACCCAAGCAAATACTTTAATCCCGGTGGGTACAGATACACACATTGTCGTCAGCATAAAAATCATCCGCATCCAGCCTGGTGTACCACTGACGTACATGTGATGCACCCAGACGATACCGCTAACTACTGCAATCAAGAGGGATGATATGGCAACTACTTTGTAACCAAATAGGGGTTTACGAGCATAAACCGGGAAGATTTCTGAGAAAATGCCGAACACGGGTAGAATGATCACGTAAACGGCAGGGTGGGAGTAAAACCAGAAATAATGCTGGAACATGACTGGATTTCCACCTCTGGCGGGGTCGAAGAAGGCTGTACCAACTGTGAGGTCGAGTAGCAGCATCACCGCGCCAGCTGTCAGGGCGGGGAGTCCGAATAATTGGATAATTTGAGCGCTAAAAACTGCCCAAACAAACAGGGGCATCCGGAAGAAGCTCATGCCTGGTGCCCGCATCTTGACGATTGTCGTCACGAAATTGACTGCACCCATAATTGAGGACACACCAGACACTGCTACTGCTAGCAGCCAGAGGACTTGCCCGTTAATCAAGTTGCCTGTGGGATTCTGGAGACTAACCGGTGGATAAGCCCACCAGCCTGCTTGGGCTGGGCCACCAGGAACAAAAAAGCTCCCCATCAAGAGAATCCCAACCACCGGCACCATCCAAAAGGCAACGGCGTTGAGGCGGGGAAATGCCATATCTCGTGCCCCAATCATCAATGGCACTAGATAGTTAGCAAAACCAACCAGTGAAGGAAATGTCCACAAAAACAGCATGATGGTGCCGTGCATGGTGAACATACCGTTATAGACGGTGCGGTCTATAAGATCAGATTCAGGTGTGATTAGTTCTCCGCGAATTACCATCGCGAAGATACCACCAATTAGAAAGAAGAAAAAAGAGGTAACAAGATACTGAATACCAATTACTTTGTGGTCGGTACTAAAGCTGAAGTATCGCTTCCAGTTTCCCGGAGATTCGTGGTGAGGCTGCTCACCGCTGATACTGATGCTGTCGATGGGGATGTTTGTCATATCAATAGGGAATTGGGAGTGGGGAGTGGGGAATGGGGAGTGGGGAATTGGGAATGGGGAATTGGGAATGGGGAATGGGGAGTGGGGAATGGGGAATTTAGTTATTTCTCCCCTAGTTCTCTCGACTTTTGTTATGGATGGTTTAGTTCTACCTATCCCCTGTTCCCTTATGAAGCATTGACTAAAGGAGGTGCTGCGGGTGCAACTGTGGCCCAGCCGGTTTTGACTGTCTGATGGGATGCTTGGGCATATTCGGAGGCGGCTTGATTTTTCGCGGGAGATGGTTTGCGAGTTGCTGCTTGAGCTAGCCATTGGTGATAGTCTTCGGGAGATTCAACGACTACATCAGCTTGCATGGTGGCAAAGTATGTGCCGCTATATTGAGAATCGGTCAGACTATATTGGCCTATACGGATGGGAGTAAATTCAAAGTCTATGGTGTGATTGGGAATAATATCTTGTTTAAGACGGAATGCAGGGATGTAGAAGCCGTGCAATACGTCCTCTGATTTCAATGCTAAACGCACGCGGCGATCGCTTGGTAAATGCAACTCAGTACTGGTAATATCTTTTTCTGGATAATGGAAGACCCAAGCCCATTGTTTGGCAAGTACGTCTATTTTCTCTACGGGGAGGGAAGAGGACGCGGGGAAGGGGGGACGCGGGGAGGGGGGGAAAGAATTCTCCGTGTCTTCCACGGGTGCTGCATAAGCCGATTCCATCCCCATCGGATTATGTAGGTGTACAAGTTCCATGGGGCCTTGAATGCCCATTTGCTCGTAAACTTGGTAGCTGTAGCCTGCAATCCAAAATACTAGCAAAATGGGGATGGCTGTCCAAACAACTTCTAGTGTCACATTACCTTCAATTGGTGGGCCATCGCTGGTGTCGCCTTTTTCGGCTCGATGGAAAATCACAGAATACATCAAAGTACCGGTGACTCCCAAGAAAATGAAAGCACCTAGCGTTACTAGGAAGCTAATCAAATCATCAATCAGCTGCGATTCGGCTGCTGCTTGTGGAGGAAGCCAAAAATAAGCTTGCTTACCTATCCAAATACTAGTGATCGGCAGGGCGATCGCACCTGTAATTAATGTCAAAATGTTTAGGATCTTGCGGATGTTCATGAGAATGGGGAGTGGGGAGTGGGGAGTGGGGAATTACGAATTACGAATTACGTTAGCGACGAAGGAGCGTCATTACGAATTACTACTTCAGTACTGTGTTGGGGTCTTGTCCCATTCGTAGTAAGGTGTCGGCGGTGTTGTGGACGCCAAATTCAGCGGCCATTTGTGCGCCTAGTGTGCCGTGGACATACATGATGAACATGATTGCCATGCCGGTGAGTAAATAACTCCACTGCACTTGTCTGTCGGCGTCTCTGCCCCAAGCGTAGCGTTGCCATCCTCGCCAGATGGTCATGCCAATAATTAAGGCTAGTAAGAAGACTCCTCCAACACCATGCCAAAGCATGGTTTCCATGGCTTGCAGTCCCCAGGCACTTTTGATATCGGCTGGTGGTGCTGCGAGCAGCATTTCGTAAAAGCCTGCTGCAACTGTAAAAAAGGTGATGACGGCTGAGGCTACCATGTTATACCAACCAACATCAAAGAAGTTGTTGCGCTCGACGGTAATGGCTAAAAATTTGAAGACCCATTTTTCAAATGGAAATAGTACACCAGCAATATCAAAAATGATCCCAATGATGAATAAACCAAGGGTGAGGTGAACTAAGTTGGGATGGATGGGAATTGTATAAGGTAGTCCGTTTGGGCCTAGTTGTGCGTTTAATTGGTTGATTAGTTCTGAGTTCATGGCAATATACCATCCTTGATTGCTTCCACAACTGGCACTGTATGTAGTCCATATACCCAAACAAGTTCATCGCCGAGATAGACTTGCAGACCAACTATCAAGACTAAAATTAGTCCTGCTCCAAGATAATAAATCGATAATTTTTGCGGGTTGCGTTTACGAATTACGTAGCGCCAAGCTGTAATCGCAGCGATAATTCCTGACAGCGACCAACCGATGAGTGTGTGCGTATTTAACACTGATTTAGCTAGATCATAAGGTTTAGCTAAACCTGCTTCAAACTGTCCGAAAATAATGGCAACGAAAATGGCGATCGTGGCTACAAACATATTCCACCAACTCACCTCAAATAGACGAGTTCTACCAGTAAAGTAACCAATTACATCGCAGCAAAAGGCAAATAAAATCATCGCAATGACGAAGTGAACAATGATGGGGTGAATTGTATCTGGATAAGGTAAGTTATGGTCGTTCAAAGATGTAAAATACTCAAGCATGATCTTCTCCTAGACATATTTCAGTTATTAGTTATCAGTTATTTGTACTGAGCGGCTTGCCCTGAGCGTAGTCGAAGGGAATCGAAGTATCAGTTATCAGTGGTTTTTGTCCAGGATGAGTCAGGATTTAGAGTACCTTGTTTTTGCAAGTGGTGTGTTGCACTTGAGGCCTAAATCACAATTTATAACTTTGATAACTGTTCACTGTTAACTATTCACTGTTTTAATATCTGCGCGTTCAAACCTGTTTAATCATGTGTCAGAATTTGGTAGCTTAATTTGCTGAACTGGCTGATGTGGCGAATTTTTTTTGATTGCGATTCATTTCCTCGTATCGATAATCTATAACAGCAATTGTTGATGTGGCTAAACTAAATTGCTGTTGTTTATTTGAGTTGCTTTATCTATCTTTTAGCTTAAGTAAATTTTTATGAAAAGTCAAAAGATAAAAAATAAAAGTTTTAAAATTAATTGATTAGCAAAAAAATGATTTTGTTGATGTATCTACTTTGGCATTACTTAAAATATTATTAAATCGAAAATAAATATTTTTATGTTAAATATTGCACATTTGCAAATTATTGATTTGTCATATAAATAACAGAACTTTAGAGGAATTATTACTTTCTTTGTAAAAATTGTGATTTGTTCTTTGTCATTAGTGCCGACAAATGACAAATGACAATCACCAGTGAATATGCAATTTAAAGAGATTAAGATCTGAACTCGCTCAACCCACCCCCTATGGCCTCTAGACAAAGGGAAAGCTGAGGTTTGAGAATAGGAAGGAGTGAGAAATCCAGATTATGAACCAAAAAGTTTCACAAAAATTACAATCTGTGTTCCTGATGATATGAAGGCTAAGCAAGTGAGATTCAAAATTGTGGTGATAGGTACTTCTTTAGGTGGATTATTAGCGCTGAAAAATGTGCTAGAAAATTTAACAGCGGATTTTTCTGTACCGATCGCGATCGTGCAGCACCGTCACAAAGATTCTGACACCACCCTCAAAGCATTACTGCAAGAATCCACTTCCATACCAATACGAGAAGTGGAAGACAAGGACGAGATTCTTCCAGGACACATTTATCTGGCTCCAGCAGATTATCACTTACTGGTTGAATCTGGTTACTTTGCTCTTTCTACAGATGAACCCCTAGCTATCTAATTGGTATTTCAGGGCTTGAGACTCAAGCATAGTAAGAAG
>NZ_JCACKM010000104.1:0-24228 GCF_059505385.1 Desmonostoc vinosum | reverse complement strand
ACTCGCGTCGGGGTTCCCCCCGTTGTAGCGACTGCCGCGCACCAGACGCAGAGAGTAAGAGTTGAGAAGAGTTAGTTTTTAAATTTCATATTCAAATTCAGCAGATTATTAAGGTATACGGAGTTTTTTCACTAAATGAAATAGGAGTTCTATAATTGTTTTTCTATCTCTTCGTCAACTAGTTGTGATAACTTTTCGGCTGCTCCAGATTCTCCTCTAATGTTTCTGAGTTTGGTTCGCATCTGGTCTAATTTTTCTGGGTGATTCAAAAAGTCTAAAACTATTTCTGCTACTTCTTGTGGTTGGAGTTTGCCTACAAGTTCTGGTACTATCTCTTGCTGTGCCCAGATATTGGGCCATGCCAATAAACCTTTACGTCTCAATACTAGCCAGTTAATTAGTTTTGCAAAGGTGGAACCTACTCCTGGTAAGTTAGCTAGTATGCCTGGTAAGCCATCCCAGGAACGCATGGCATCAAGTTGTTGGGTTGGTAGCAAAACAATCATCGGTACTCCTAAAGCACCGAGTTCAGCAGTGTTTGCGCCTACTGTAGTCAGGCAGATGCTGCATTGGGATAATAAATCATATGCAGGGGTTTCTTGCCATAGTTCTACAGTTAAACCTTTGGGAGTTGTGAGTGCTGATTTGAGAGTAGTGAGCAAGGAAGTACCAGAGATACCAAAGGTTTGCACGAAAGGGTTTTTCTGTGGGTTGGCAAAACTAGCTAAAGTTTGTAAATCCAAAGTTGGGGCGACGGGAATCACAAATTTGGTTTGGGGTCTTTTGGCATGAATATATTCGGCAATGGCTAGTGTTAATGGAACTCCCTGGGCTAATTTTGCTGCTTTTGAACCAGGTAAAATACCAATTAGTTCGGTTTGTTGTTGGTCATTTGCTGAGGAAGAATGACTTCCTGCTTCTAGCATTAAATCCCCGACGACGGTAAATTTGTGGGCATACTTTTGGGGAACGCGGTTGGCTAGCTGGGGTTTCATGATCCCAAAACGATTAATCCATTTGTGCCATCGGGCTTCCCATTCGGCATAAACTACTGTGGGATAGCCTAGTTTTTTGCCGATAATCACGGGAAAAATTTGGTCTCCACCCAAGAAGACAATTACACCATGATTTCTCCAATCCCAATTTTCAAATGTTTTACCCCAAAGCAAAAATGACCAAAAATGTTCTGCTGCCTGTACTCTATCTACTTCTGGATAAGATCTAGCGATCGCAGTTTCTTTCCCGGTAGCATTGGGACAAGGTGATAACACTACGGAAATCCTCACCACACAACGGTCATCCCCTAGCTTTTGCCGTAATGCCTTGACCACTGGACGCACCCAGGTCGTGACTTCACCAGGGCCATTGGAGAGTATTAAAATATCAACTTTGTTCATTGGTCATTTGCTATTGGTTATTAGCCAAGATTTAATAGTAGCTTACGGATAAATGTTAATTTTTTGTTACATATCCTTGAGTTATTACTTTTATAAGTTGTCAAAGTTTGTTAATAAATGTTTCATTTTTTATATCGAATTGTGTCAGATGAGCGACAAAATCCCCACTGTGTAAGCGTTTTCTGATAAAAAACTCATATTGCCGATTATCGAAAGCAACTAGAGAACACGCATCAAAGGAGCCGAGGAAGCATGTTCACCCATGTTAAGTCCACCATCAGACATATTGCGCCTGATAACTTACGCGGACGTAATTTCATCAAGGTGGTCTATGTGGTGCTTGAGTCCCAGTACCAGAGTGCATTGTCGCAAGCGGTGAGGGAAATTAATACTAGTAACCCTAACCTAGCGATTGAAATCAGCGGTTACTTGATTGAGGAACTCCGAGATTCCGAGAACTATGAGGAGTTCAAACGGGATATGGAGAGTGCCAATATATTTATTGCCTCGCTGATTTTCATCGAAGACTTAGCACAGAAAGTAGTAGCAGCTGTAGAACCACACCGCGATCGCTTGGATGTTGCGGTTGTCTTTCCCTCGATGCCAGAAGTGATGCGCCTAAACAAAATGGGCAGCTTTTCCCTGGCACAGTTGGGTCAATCTAAAAGTGCGATCGCGCAGTTCATGCGAAAACGCAAAGAAAAATCCGGCGCGGGATTCCAAGATGGAATGCTGAAGTTACTGCGAACACTACCGCAAGTGCTGAAGTTTCTGCCTATGGACAAGGCACAGGATGCCCGAAATTTTATGCTTAGTTTCCAGTATTGGCTAGGCGGTTCTCCAGAAAATTTGGAAAACTTCTTGCTGATGCTGGCTGATAAATATGTATTTAAGGAGACACGCCAAGGCTCGTCTCTAGAATATCAACAGCCAGTAGTGTATCCCGACTTGGGGATTTGGCACCCTCTAGCACCTCAGATGTTCGAGGATGTGAGAGAATACCTCAACTGGTACACAGCCCGCAAGGATATCTCCAGCGATTTAAAAGACCTCCTAGCGCCTTGTGTGGGGTTAGTATTACAACGCACCCACTTAGTTACAGGTGATGACGCCCATTATGTAGCAATGGTGCAGGAATTGGAAGCACTGGGGGCACGAGTCTTGCCTGTGTTTGCCGGAGGTTTGGATTTTTCTAAGCCTGTAGATGCTTACTTTTACGAACCAACTACCAACAAGCCGCTAGTTGATGCAGTAATTTCGCTGACTGGCTTTGCTTTGGTGGGTGGCCCTGCTAGACAAGACCATCCCAAAGCGATTGATTCACTCAAGCGGCTAAATCGTCCTTATATGGTGGCGTTGCCTTTAGTCTTCCAAACCACAGAAGAGTGGATGGATAGCGATTTGGGGTTACACCCGATTCAAGTAGCCCTACAAATTGCCATTCCCGAATTAGATGGGGCAATTGAACCGATAATTTTATCAGGTAGAGATGGGACGACAGGGAAGGCGATCGCCCTGCAAGACCGCATCGAAGCTGTAGCAAAACGGGCATTAAAATGGGCTAACCTCCGCCGTAAACCCAAACTCAACAAAAAAGTTGCCATCACCGTTTTCAGCTTCCCACCCGACAAAGGTAATGTTGGCACCGCCGCCTACTTGGATGTGTTCGGTTCCATCTACGAGGTGATGAAAGCTTTAAAAAACAACGGCTACGATGTACCGGAACTACCAAAATCAGCCCAGGCGCTGATGCAAGAAGTCATCCACGACGCCCAAGCACAGTATAGTAGCCCTGAACTCAACATCGCCTACAAGATGTCAGTTCCAGAGTATGAGGCACTCACACCCTACTCTCAACGCCTAGAAGAGAACTGGGGGCCACCTCCCGGACACCTCAACAGCGATGGGCAAAACCTTTTAATTTACGGCAAACAATTTGGTAACGTCTTCATCGGTGTTCAACCCACCTTTGGTTATGAAGGCGACCCCATGCGGTTATTGTTCTCTCGTTCTGCTAGCCCCCACCATGGCTTTGCAGCATACTACACCTACCTAGAACAAATTTGGGGAGCTGATGCAGTATTGCACTTTGGGACTCACGGTTCTTTGGAATTCATGCCCGGTAAACAAATGGGGATGTCCGGTGAATGTTATCCCGATAACTTAATTGGCACAATTCCTAACCTGTATTATTACGCAGCTAATAACCCCAGCGAAGCCACAATCGCCAAGCGTCGCAGCTACGCCGAGACAATTTCCTACCTGACGCCCCCAGCGGAAAATGCTGGTTTATACAAAGGTTTGAAGGAACTTAGTGAGTTAATAGCTTCTTACCAAACCTTAAAAGACACTGGACGCGGCGTTCCCATTGTCAACACCATCATGGATAAGTGCCGGATGGTGAACTTGGATAAAGATATTGACTTGCCAGAAACCGACGCCAAAGATCTGAATGCCGAACAGCGAGACAATATCGTTGGTAGTGTCTACCGCAAGTTGATGGAGATTGAATCGAGATTGTTACCTTGTGGGTTACACATCATCGGTAAACCGCCGAGTGCAGAGGAAGCTGTTGCTACCCTCGTCAACATCGCTAGCTTAGACCGTCAGGAAGAAGAAATTCTTAGCTTGCCGCGAATTATCGCCAATAGCATTGGACGTAACGTTGACGAAATTTATCAAAATAGCGACAAAGGCGTTTTAGAAGATGTTCAGCTATTGCAAGACATCACCTTAGCAACCCGTGCCGCAGTTAGCGCCCTTGTCAAAGAACAAACCGACGCCGAAGGACGAGTTTCTCTGGTTTCTCGGCTGAACTTCTTTAACATGGGCAAAAAAGAACCTTGGGTAGAAGCATTGCAGCAAGCAGGGTATCCCAAAGTTGACACAGCAGCCCTCAAGCCCCTATTTGAGTACTTAGAATTCTGTCTCCAGCAAGTCTGCGCTGACAACGAACTTGGTGCATTACTCAAAGGCTTAGAAGGCGAGTACATCTTACCTGGGCCCGGTGGCGATCCCATCCGTAACCCGGATGTCTTACCCACAGGTAAAAATATCCATGCCCTCGATCCCCAATCCATTCCTACAACCGCCGCCGTCCAATCAGCCAAAATCGTCGTAGATAGGCTTTTGGCGCGTAACAAGGCGGAAAACGGTGGAAAATGGCCCGAAACCATCGCCTGCGTCCTCTGGGGCACCGATAACATCAAAACTTACGGTGAATCCCTAGCACAAATTATGTGGATGGTAGGCGTGCGTCCGGTTCCCGATGCTTTGGGACGGGTAAACAAGTTAGAATTGATACCCTTAGCAGAGTTAGGACGCCCCAGAATTGATGTAGTCATCAACTGTTCTGGTGTATTCCGTGACTTGTTCATCAACCAAATGAACCTGCTAGACCAAGCAGTAAAAATGGCAGCTGAGACGGATGAACCCTTAGAAATGAACTTTGTTCGCAAACATGCCTTGCAGCAAGCCGAAGAACTGGGGATCAATTTGCGTCAAGCAGCTACGCGCGTCTTCTCCAATGCTTCTGGTTCCTACTCGTCAAATATCAACTTGGCAGTAGAAAACAGTACTTGGGATAGCGAAGCTGAGTTACAGGAAATGTACTTGAAGCGGAAATCCTTCGCCTTCAATTCCGATAACCCCGGTATGATGGACGAGTCCCGGCAGATTTTTGAAAGCACCTTAAAAACTGCTGATGCCACCTTCCAAAATTTGGATTCTTCGGAGATTAGTTTAACGGATGTTTCCCATTACTTCGACTCAGATCCCACCAAGCTAGTAGCAAGTCTGCGTGGTGATGGTAGAACACCAGCCTCTTACATCGCAGATACCACCACAGCTAACGCCCAAGTACGGACATTATCAGAAACCGTGCGCTTAGATGCCCGTACCAAATTATTAAACCCCAAATGGTATGAGGGGATGTTATCTCACGGTTACGAAGGTGTCCGCGAACTCTCCAAGCGGTTAGTAAATACTATGGGTTGGAGTGCGACAGCTGGCGCTGTGGATAACTGGATTTACGAGGATACTAACGAAACATTCATCAAAGATGAAGCAATGCGTCAGCGATTGATGAATCTGAATCCTCATTCTTTCCGCAAAGTTGTATCAACTTTATTGGAAGTGAATGGACGCGGTTATTGGGAAACTAGCGAGAGTAATTTAGACTTGCTGCGCGAGTTATACCAAGAAGTTGAAGACCGAATTGAGGGGATTGAGTAGGATTACATGGGCAGGCGTTATGCCTGCCTTAATTTTTAAATTACACAACAGGCGATCGCCTAACGACAGCCGCTACGCCTCTACGCCTAAAGTGCAATCATATAATTAGCGATCGCTTTTGGGACTGCTATTACCATGGATGCTTTAACTGTAAACCTAAAACCAGTATTGGAACTCACAGATGAGCAGTTTTTTAATCTGTGTCAGGCAAACCGCGATTTGAAATTTGAGCGCACTGCAACGGGAGAATTAATTATCATGCCACCCACTGGAGGAGAAACCGGAAATCGCAATGGTAGATTAAATCAACAGTTATTTAATTGGTCAGATCAAGATAAGACTGGCATTGTCTTTGACTCTTCTACTTGCTTTAAATTACCTAATGGTGCAGATCGTTCCCCCGATGCTGCTTGGATCAAGTTGTCAAAATGGAATACTTTAACTGAAGAACAAAAAGAAAAGTTTCCTCCTATTTGTCCTGATTTTGTAATTGAGTTACTTTCTCCAAGCGATAGTTTGAGCGCCACTCAAGAAAAGATGAAAGAATATTTAGATAATGGTGTGCGTTTAGGTTGGTTAATTAACCGCAAATCCCGCCAAGTGGAGATTTATCGCCAAAGTCAAGAGGTTGAGGTTTTAGATTCGCCAGCGACGTTATCAGGGGAAGATGTTTTAAATGGTTTTGTTTTGAATTTAACAGCGATTTGGTAATGATCTTTTGCCAGAATAATCACGTTTCCAGTGCGCTGATCTAAAGTTACTAAGTCAATCACAAAAAGCGATCGCCTAACGACAGCCGCTACGCCTAAAGTACAATCATATAATTAGCGATCGCTTTTGGGACTGCTATTAAGCTGTTCCATATATAACTTGCATAATTAGGGCGGGCAAGATGCCCATCCCACAAGAGTTTTATTTAATTTGATTATGTAATTTAGATGTTTTTTAGCTTACCATGGATGCTTTAACTGTAAACCTAAAACCAGTATTGGAACTCACAGATGAGCAGTTTTTTAATCTGTGTCAGGCAAACCGCGATTTGAAATTTGAGCGCACTGCAACGGGAGAATTAATTATCATGCCACCCACTGGAGGAGAAACCGGAAATCGCAATGGTAGATTAAATCAACAGTTATTTAATTGGTCAGATCAAGATAAGACTGGCATTGTCTTTGACTCTTCTACTTGCTTTAAATTACCTAATGGTGCAGATCGTTCCCCCGATGCTGCTTGGATCAAGTTGTCAAAATGGAATACTTTAACTGAAGAACAAAAAGAAAAGTTTCCTCCTATTTGTCCTGATTTTGTAATTGAGTTACTTTCTCCAAGCGATAGTTTGAGCGCCACTCAAGAAAAGATGAAAGAATATTTAGATAATGGTGTGCGTTTAGGTTGGTTAATTAACCGCAAATCCCGCCAAGTGGAGATTTATCGCCAAAGTCAAGAGGTTGAGGTTTTAGATTCGCCAGCGACGTTATCAGGGGAAGATGTTTTAAATGGTTTTGTTTTGAATTTAGAAAAAATTTGGTAATGATAACTCGTAAATTATTTTTTTGATTGGTATATCTAAGTATCTCATACAGTTTATTTTGGAGTATTTCTAGTTGCCATTGATAGTGATTAATTTGCTGCAACTGCTTTCTCATAATTTGATGATTACCAAAATTAACTTTAATATCTACAACAAGCGATCGCCCACGGACAGTTACGACTTAATTTCTATGTAAGGATTCACAGGGGAATATTCTCCAAATCGCCAACATAGAGAGGTAGCATTTCTAATTTCCAACACCTGCTCAATATCAAACTCTACTAAACGTTGCGCCCCAGCAAACTCAATTAATCTATCTAGATCCCAAATTATCTTTGCTTGACCACTTAATTGCAATGTGTGACCTTGTGCAAAATCGATAAATAATAAACCTGAATTGGGATTCATAATTAAGTTACCAAAGGTCTGAAACAGATTATTACCAGAGTAATCGGGAAACACAAGCTTATTACTATTCACAACTTGCACAAACCCCGGAAATCCTCCTCGATGAGAAGCATCGGCACCGCCTTCTTGATAGTAGCTGGCGATGAAAAAAGTGTCGGCTTGGGTTATCCAAAGTTGATTTGCCTCGCTCAAATCATCTCTAACACAAGCTTCAGGTTCCTCTTGTAAATCAGTTACAGTTTTTTGGATGTGACGTACCTGAATATATTTAGGACAGTTAAAAAACGCCTGCTGAATTTGTACTTTTATAGTCTCTTGATGTACTTCTGCTTGACCATTTAAACGCACACGCTTGCGGTTTGCCAAATCAATTACTAATAAGCCAATATCATTATTACTGTACAAGTTTTGGTACAGTGGGTCGGTTTGGATAAGAGTAGCATGAATCTGTATCGTTTGCATGTTTAAAACTTGCAAAAAGCCTGGTTTTCCTGTTAATAAAGATGCCCAAACCCTATTGTTTGTATCAACTGTGCTAGAAACTGCTAATTGCTGCGTGCGAAGAAATTCCTGAGCAGATGGCTTGATGTTACTGGTGATAACACTACCCAAACTTTGAGCCTCTTCTCGCACACCCGCTTGGATTTGCACTCTAATTTCGCCAGAATGAAAAGACATTTTAATAATTAGTAGTTAAGAAAGGCAGGTTCTATTACTCATGGGTATTTGACTATATGCTACCAAAGCGATCGCCAGAATTAGCATGGAACACCCAAATTTGAAACTAATAATGACGCGACGCTGGGCTACAGGAGTATATTGGCTGCCCTGCCAGGGTTTGAACCTGGAATCTTCTACTTCAAAGGTAGGGATGTTGCCAGTTACACCACAGGGCAATGATTGGCTGCCGAGGTAGGGTTTGTAGACGCGGAGCGGCTTAGCGCAGGATACCTACAAACTCCTGTTTCAGAGACAGATGACTCTACCAATTCGTCTACTCGGCAATGAAATAAATGGCTGCCCCAGTAGGACTTGAACCTACAACCTCGCGGTTAACAGCCGCTCGCTCTGCCATTGAGCTATGGGACAATGTGCCAGTCCCCCAGATCTGAATTGAACAGATGACCTCCTGTTTTTCAAACAGGCGCTACTACCAACTGAGCTACTAGGGGATAAGGTGAGAACGGAGGGACTTGAACCCCCACTTTTCGGTTTCGTAGACCAATGTGTTCATCCAGTTACACCACGTTCTCAGAACGGAGAGGACAGGATTTGAACCTGCGACGGGCTTTAAAAACCCGTTTCCTCTTAGCAGGAGGACGCCTTGAGCCGCTCAGCCACCTCTCCAACAGATGCGGGAGAAGGAATCGAACCTTCCTAGACAGGCTTATGAGACCTGTGAGTCACCACTACTCTATCCCGCTATGGGTTGGGCAGGAATTGAACCTGCAACCAACAAAGGACGCTTTTACAGAGCGCTGCCCACACCAATAGGCGAGCCAACCCAAATAGAAGCCTCGACGGGATTTGCACCCGCTTCTCTTTGACTGAGAATCAAAGCGACTTATCTACTCGTCCACAAGGCTGCTAGGCGGGGATGACGAGATTTGAACTCGTGGCTTCCTGCTCGACAGGCAGGCGCTCTTAACCAACTGAGCTACACCCCCACATTAGATGATAATTATTTAATTTTCATGGTTCTGAGGTGTTGCGCTATGCCTTTTGGAGAGGCTCTAGTGCTTCACTACATATATACTACATAAATACTACAAATGTGTCAAGGGCATACTACAAATTTTTTTTAAAATGAGAGGGCAGTGTTATTTAATGGCTGTATTGACCTCTCTAACTGGCTTTGGATTCGGCAGCGCTGAGTAAAATCCCATAAGTTGATTTACTCCTCAAAAAATAACCCCCGCTCCTGGTGATAGAGGCGGGGGTGAGGTAATTTACTGTTTTACTTACCTTGATGTAGATTTACCACCTAATAACCGACATATTCCCTCAAATGCAAATAGCGCGTAGACGCTTGTGGCTTCTCGGAACGCGATCGCACTATCCAACTCTGGCAAGGTCGGCAATGGTTCACGCTACTAGTAGTTGAGGAAAATTTGTGTATCATTGAACCTTGTAGTATTTGTAATCAAGACTAACTAATACGATACTACAACTGTAGTAAGTATTTATCCACTTTTTCAATCAAGTAAATCTCAAGGTAATGAATCGAGATGCGTTAGTAGTGGGAATCAATCAGTATCCTTTCTTAAAAGAGACTCCAACAAGCAAAGCAAAACATCTTCTTACCCCTGCTAACGATGCCGAAGCGATCGCGCAACGTTTAGAAGAGTATGGCGATTTTCGCGTGCGGCGACTACCAGAAACAATTCAGCATCAACAGCGTCGAGTCATGTTTGATGGTTTGGTCAAGTTTGATACTTTGGAAGATGCGATCGTTCAGTTATTCAATCCTGTAGGAAAAAATATTCCAGAAACAGCCCTGTTATATTTTATCGGCCATGGTTTACGCAAAAATCGCGGTGGAGTCACTGAAGGTTTTTTAGCTACCAGCGATGTTGATCCCCGAAAAAATTTGTGGGGTGTTTCCTTGCGATGGTTGCGAGAACTATTACAAAAAAGTCCCGTCAAGCAGCAAATCGTCTGGTTGGACTGCTGCTACAGCGGAGAACTATTCAATTTTACCCAAGCAGATTTGGGAACATCGCTTCAGGAACAGACGCGGTTTTTAATTGCGGCATCGAGAGAATTTGAACCTGCACAAGAAGATATTGATGGAAAGCATGGGGTATTTTCTCATGCACTTTGGCAAGGACTTGACCCCAGACGACAGCCAGATGGTTTAGTTAACAATGACAAATTGATTGAGTATATTGCCCAAACCCTCAAGGATATTCCCCAACAGCCGATATGGTATAATCCCAACCGAGAAATTATGCTGACTGGTGAACGAGAAGATATTCTCATCCATATCCCAGATGAAGTTTGTCCTTACAAAGGGTTACGTTTCTTTGACGTTGCAGATGCTGGTTATTTTTATGGGCGCGAAGCATTAACCCAAAAGCTGATTCAAAGTCTTCAAGTGGGTAAGGGAAATTTTCTGGCAGTATTAGGAGTGTCAGGGAGTGGTAAATCTTCCTTGTTGCGGGCGGGGTTGATGTACCAGTTACAGCAACAGCGTAGATTACCAGGAACAGAGCAATGGAAAATTCGGATTTTTACCCCAAGCGAGCAACCTCTAGTAAGTTTGGCAACGGTCTTTCTGGATGAGGATGCTACAGATATCCAGCGTGCAGAACAGCTAAAAATAGCACAAGAAGCGATCGCCTCTGGAGCAACAGGGCTGGCACGATTAATTAAAGCATCGCGATCGCCCCGCGCCCTACTAATTATTGATCAGTTTGAAGAGATTTTTACCATTTGTCAAAGCCAAATTGACCGACAGCAGTTTATTGCTATTTTATTGGGGGCGCTCAAACAAGCACAAGAGCAACTCTGCATTATATTTGCCATGCGTGATGATTTCTTGGGTAAGTGTGCTGCGTATCATGAGCTGACTGAATTGATTCAAGCCAATTTAGTGATGGTAACTCCTATGTCTTTAGAAGAGTTGCAGCAGGCAATCCGAGAACCTGCAATTAAACTAGGGCGGAAGGTAGAAGAAAATTTAATCAATACTATTCTCCAAGACTTGGGTGTTGCAGTCGAACAACCCACACAAGAACCTGAACCGGGAATGTTGCCTTTGTTGTCATATACTTTAGAACAGCTTTGGCAACGGCAGACATTAAATTGGTTGAAGCTAGACAGTTATCAGCAATTAGGCGGAGTCCGAAAAACCTTAGAAAATTTGGCACAACAAACTTACAAACAGCTATCGGCTGAAGAACAACAAATAGCAGATTTGATTTTTATTAATTTGACTCAGTTAGGGGAAGGAACACCAGACACACGCAAGCAAGTGCCGCAACGAGATTTAGTTGCTTTGGGTAAATCTGCACTGGTAGAGCAAGTAATTCAAAAACTGGCACAGTCCAAGTTAATCGTCACTAGCGAACAACGCAGAGGTGAGCAGAAAGTGGCAGTAGTGGATGTGGCTCATGAAGCCTTGATTCGCCATTGGTCAAGGTTGCGAGAGTTACTGGATAATAATCGGGAGGCGATTAGGACTGAGCGCAGAATTCAGGCAGTAGCCGAAGAATGGGAAGATAAAAGTAAGTCTGTTGATTACTTGCTCACAGGGTTGAGATTAGCAGAAGCCGAGAAATTTTTGCAAGAGCAGTTTGCTACTTTACCACTATCAAGTTTGAGTTACGAGTTAATACAGGCGAGTCAGAAAGAGCGCGATTGCATAGCTGCTGAACTCGAACAGTTAGAAAAGCAAGCACTAGAACAAGAACGGCAAGCTCAAAAGCGAGAATTACAACGAGAGAAACAAGCACGACGCGGTTGGCAATGGCTAGCTTTTGTACTCGGTGCGATCGCTATGGGTACTATTGGTTCATTAGTTTACCGAGAGGGATTGCGTCAGATTGCGATTAGACAAACTGAGATGGTATCCATCAGCCAAGGTAAAGCCACCATTGGCACAGATGAATCCAATGCATATAGTAACGAAAAACCCCAACGCTCTTTTGAGCTTTCCGCTTTTCAAATCCAAAAGTTTGAAGTGTCTAATCGTTTGTATCGACTTTGTGTACAAGCTAGACATTGCGATCGGCCAGTTAATCCTAGTCTATTTAGCGATCGCAAATTCGATCGATATCCAGTAGTAGAAGTTACAGCTTTTCATGCAGCTACTTACTGTGAGTGGTTAGGTATGCGATTGCCTACAGAACTTGAATGGGAAAGGGCTGCACGTGGTTCTCAAGGCGAGCCGTGGCCATGGGGTAACAAAACTCCAGTAGCTAATTTTGCCAATATTTCTGGAAAATCCCCAAAAAGTTTTGCAGTTGTAGATGCTTATAAACAAGGGAGAAGTAAAGAAGGAGAAATTTATAACTTAATTGGTAATGTTTGGGAATGGACTGCATCCTATGATCAGCCATCCTACAAAAACTACGATTTGGGATTGGTTTGGAAAAGTTCAAAAGACTCAATTCAATCAAACCGGCCTCTAATTACTAGAGGGGGAGGTTGGATGTCAAAAATTGAGCGCGTCACCCTACGTTTGCAAACTCCCAGCTCTTTTCATCATCAAGATCTGGGTATACGTTGTGCTAAATAATATAGCCATCTGCTTTGATTTCGGAAATTACTTGCTTAGGGAGGGAACGTGGAACGACACAGCTAAAACGATGCAATAAAAATTGTAGGTTGGGGAGCCACTCACGTGGGCGGGTTTCCCACGCCAGTTCGCACAACGGGGGGAACCCCCGCAAGCGGCTGGCTCGACTTGAGTGAAGTGGCGTTTGAGTCACGAAACCCAACATGGATATTGATGTTGGGTTTCACTTCAGTTTTATCAGCTTAAAATATCAGGAGCAAAACCAAGGTGTCTGAGCTAAAAAAATTAGAATTCTCAAAACCTATTACTCGATACGAGAGTACTGCCATATATAATAATCAAGGACATAAGCTGTTGATCAAAGCTTATGGTAACAGCAAAAATGAAATAGAGGAACGTACTAAGAATTTATCTATATCCTTAAATATATCTACAGATGAAAGTTCGATACCCGAAGCAGAAAATCCGCTAGATTCACCTTTAGAAACAGATATTTCTTCTGAAGATGAAAATCTAGAAAATATCATTCAACCTTTAGATATTTCTATCGATCCGCTGACTATAACCAACCTTGAGCCAGGACGCAAACTTAACTTTGTATTTGAAAATATATTGCCAGATAGAATTTGGAGAGTATTAGAAAATGGTAATTTACAAGCCGTACCTTTAACAAGTTCATCAACAGAAGTTTATATCACAAGTCCACTGACTGAGGTTGGAGCTACTATTACTGTTCAGAGAGGGAGTGCTAATTTCTCATTATATAAATCAACAACAGGTCAGGGGAATTGGCAATTCGTTAAAAAAATTCCAGTTTCAACTGCCAGACCTGAAGTTTTACGCCATAGAGAAAATCAAAATAAGTACTTTAAGTTGATGGTACAAGGTGTACCTGGTACTAGTTATATAGTTAGAGGAGATTGGGTGGTTAATTAAATTATTA
Source organism: Desmonostoc vinosum (assembly GCF_059505385.1). Taxonomy (NCBI): domain Bacteria; kingdom Bacillati; phylum Cyanobacteriota; class Cyanophyceae; order Nostocales; family Nostocaceae; genus Desmonostoc; species Desmonostoc vinosum. Next base: position 10,474 of record NZ_JCACKM010000104.1, on the reverse strand, counting down.
GTTTTGATTTTCTTGGCTTGCCAAATTACTTAAACTCCGACTAGCAACATCTGCACTCAATCCCCAGAGGATCAATTCTAAATAATCAGAAAAGGGGTTAGCACCAAAAGTTATCCCCTTTTCTACATATAAAGCGCGTATCCCCACTAACGATAATCCTACTAACAATGTTAAAGATAACAGTGGTCGCACAACCCAAAATGTTGCTTCTGCTCGCAACTCATCAGATACTCCCGCTATTACTATCAAAAGCCGTCGCAACCACGCAAAGATAGCTGATTGATTTTGCTCAACAGCAGTCGATATTGCCGTAGCTGCTTTATTTGCAGCTATTGTCAAAATAGGATCGAGTTGTTGTTCTGCTCCCATCATGACATTGTTAAGTTTGGCAACACTATCCTGTATTTGTTGCAGCAATTCTTTGGCTTTGTCATCGTTCTCAAATTTAATCCACTTTCGCGCTTCATTAATTTTGGCTAATAACCCAGTTTCGCCACCTATATCAGGGTCTTGTTCCATACCTTCTAACTGCTGTTCGATTTTTCGCAGACTATCTAAACAGTTGCGTCGCGCTTTAATTTTCGCTAAATCTGCGTTAACCGTTTCTAAATCCATTTGAGTAACAGAATTGCGGACTTTGTTGACCATTGGAGTGAGAATTTCTTGGTCTTGTTGGTCAACTTGAGTAATCATGTTTTCTGTTTCGTAGATTTTTGCCAAAGCATCCGCTTGGGGAATTCCTTTCTCTTGCATGTACTTGAACAACCTACCCAACACAATACCCACCAATAAAACAAAAATTGGCATCGCTGGGCCAGTCCGCATACTTAAATCCACAGGAATTGCCAGTCTTCCCTCTCTACCCTCCATTGTTAGGTAAATTGCTCCGGTATATCGGTCGGGGGGAATTTGCGATCGCTCCCACTTTAAAGGCAAACTAATGATGGCATTAGCAGCTAATTGGCGATTTGGTGGGTATTCTAGCTCGGTTTGAGTAATTTGATAGTTAGTTAGCTTTCCTTGTAAAATTACCACCGCATTGGTGAGAGATATAGTGGCTTGGTTGGGGTTATCTAGATAAATTAGCCGCCGACTCTGGAAAGCGCCGTCTGGAAGTAATAGATGCGCCAAACCACAGTCCCAATTGCATCGAACTAATTGCAACTGTACTGGTTCTGAATCTTTGACAACTAATGCGGGTCTAGCTTTTGCTTTCACTGTTAGCGGAATTACTAATGCCTCAGACCGCTTTTGCTTAGGTAAAAATATTTCTATCTGTCCTTTGTAAGTTCCTGGTAGCTTTACATCATTGAGTTTTACCTGGAAATCTTTTGGTAATCCTGCTTCTAGCTTGCGTTCACCGATTAACTCTACCTGCTGGCGACCAATTATCTCATCTCCTTCTTGGCGCTTCAAGTCTGAGGGTAAGAATATCCAAGCTGTGATGTCCTCTTTGGCAGCTGTTAGGCGGATGTTGCTAATTAAACTATTCTCCTCCCCCAGCCAACCTTTAATTTCCAAAGGCTTGTCTTTGGCATCGACTTCAATTTTGACGTTAGCTTGAGCAATAGCAGAAGCAGGACAAACGAGTAAAATCAAGAGTGCAGTAGTAATCCAGCGTTTCATGAGTAGGTCAATAAATAGGGGTGTAGGTTTTTAATATTTGGCGTTTTGATGGACGCGGAGACGGGGGGACGGGGGGACGCGGGGACGGGGAGACGCGGAGACGCGGAGACGCGGGGACGGGGAGACACGGAGACGCGGGGACGCGGAGACGCGGAGAAAATTTCTCCCTCATTCCCTGGTCACTGAGCGAAGTCGAAGTGCATCCCCCTCATCTCCCTACTCCCTGTGTTTCTTAAAAGCCTCCTAATTATGGGCGATGCCTATGGCAGGCTGTGCGATCGCACGAGCTAAAGCAATCTCATAAGGAGCATACAATGAATACACTAAACCCAAAGGATTGAGTTTTTGCTGAAGCATTTCTCGCCGCACTGTCAGCATAGCTTGTCCTAAAGGTTCTCCACGAAATACTCGCTCTAGCAAGGTAAAAGCATAAAGTTCTGCAAATAATTCTGGTACAGGGCATTCTGTACCAATGACACCGCTAGCACCAGCTACACGAAAGTCATCAATTAAACTGATGTAACTATCTGGCCCGTAATCTCCAGTGGCGCAGCCGTTGAGTAAGACTAAAGGACGATGCTGCCAGTTGATCTCGCAGGCTTCGAGAAAGTTACTCGAAATTTTGTCATCACTTAGTTCCAAATAAGGCTGCTGTTCGGTTTCATCTATGCCACCGTGACAATAAAAGTAGACAATATCTAAGTCAGAACTGTGGTTTGCCCAAATTATTTCGAGGTCGTTAATTTCTTCAGCTACTAGCATTTTAACTGAGCCGAGTTGTTCGATTTTAGACTTGTGATTTTTCCAAAACCGAAAATTTCGCCAGACATTTAAATTGATATACAAAGGTTGATTGTTGGCAATTTGCCATACCAGGGTAGGTGTTTGAGGCAGTTCTCCACTTGTCCAAGCCGGAAGTTGCTCAATCGCATAGCGATAGCCCCAAAAAGCATGAGGACAGACAAACTTGTAATTATCTTGAAAAGGGCAACCAGTACAGTCGATGTCGTGATTGAGAAATTCTTCGCAGACATGAATCTCTTTACTAGTCTTTACCTGACGCTCGTATAATAACGCCCAAGGAATTGTGACCTTTCCCAATCCTAAAATTGGTTTCATTGGGTTAACTTGGATAACGCTATCAGGTTTCAAGGCGGCGCGTAATTTTTCGCCTCTATCTTCACCTAATGGTAAACTAGCTTTGTTTTCAGGCAGCAGTAAGCGATATAAAGAACGTCCAGCATCGGCTAACTGGGGTAGCCAAGTATTTAAAAGCTGCATATCGCCTTGGGTTTTAAATTGATAACCCTCTTTTGTCGCAGACATGGAGTGTAATTTTTGCCGCACTCTGGCGATCGCATTTCCTAACCCAGATTGTAAATTTGTACTATAAGTTACTAATTCTTGGTTGCCCTGTGTCCTATCCAGAAAGCGTAGATCAGTGCTACCATCTCGTGTATCAACTTGTACATCTACAGTTAAGAATCGCTCAGGCAGCAGTGCTAGTTTTTTATGAGTCAACAAGTCGGTGGTAGTAAAGGTAATGCGAGCGGTTTGAGGTGGGCGCAGCAACTCCGGGATTTCGGCCCCTGCGACAGGGATAACGAGAACTGTTAGTTGCTTAGATTGAAGCAGATATCCACGATATAACAAGTCTACCTGAATGTAGCCTCGACCTTCAAATAAGTTAGGTTTAACGGTGAACTGTACACTCACTGAAGCACCAGTGCGGGGTAGAGTGAGTTTTTTGACAGTTGTATCAATATTGAAATCCTTGGAAGCAACAACTACATCAACTGGTAAGGATTCCGAGTCATTCCAAACCTGAGCCAAAGCTTGCTCTGGAAAGGGAATCGGCTCGTGGTCTATTCCTTTTCGTTCTGGGCTGATGTCTGTAAACAAGAAATAAGTCTGCCCGTGAATTAGAGGTTCGCTAGGTGGAATTGTTGTACAAGCGTGAGGATTTGCAAAGTAAGTGTTAAAGTAACGATAATTTTCTACATAATCTGATATTTCTTGTATAAAAGGTAGCCGCTTAATAGTTTGAGCTTGGTTGTCAGTAAGCAAGATGGAACTGGTAAGGTTAATTACCGGGTTTTGTTGATTGGCTGGTTTACCCCTAGTTTGACCGTCAAAGGTGATAATTGCTTTTGTCTGTTTGAATAATTCTTTCTCTAAGTCGGCTAGGCTGGGTAACAATTCTTGAGGAATTCGTCCATCTAAAGCAGCTAATTTCGCTTTGTTAGACTGATAAATCTGATTTAAGGCGGAATTTGCCTGAATTATGGCAATTAATTCGGCTTCAATAAACTCCCAGTCATCAGGATCTATATCAAGTTGTTGTCCGATGTCTTGCAGCAGTGCTTGTTCGTCTGCGTTCAAAGGAATTTCTAGTTCTTTGAGTGCGAGTAACAGAGCTAGTAGAGTTGTGTTAACGAAAGAATTCATTAAACTCAGGGTTTGGTAATACTTTATCGAATGTGTGTCAATGTGGATGCGTTCTAGACCGCAACCACAACGCAGCTAGAAATATCCTAAGTCGAGGATTGAGTACCGTAGGGCATACCGGAACTTTCGGACTACATCCGAGCAACGCTTGGGGACAAGACACCTCTATTCGAGTAGGTGCAAACCTGCTAGTGCAAGTGATTTCATAGAGTCAAGATCAGCCTAAAGAGCGTCAACAAACTACTCATCTATTTGACCAACGCGGCGTATATTTAAAATGTCACTCATTTTTTTTATTTGAGTAAAGACTTGTTCTAGCTGAGTGCGATCGCGGATGTCTATTCCCAAGTCCATTAAGGCTGGTTGTCCAGTAGCGGTTTTCACTTGGGCATGGCGCACATTGATCCCTTGGTCACTTAAACGCGATAAAATATCCTTCAACACTCCCACGCGGTCAAGGGCCTCAATTTGAATATTCACAGCGTAAGTTTGAGGACGACTACTATTTTCGACTGCTGGATTCCAACCAACAGGTACTAAGCGCTCATACTCGACGTTTTCTAGATTATGACAGCCTTGGCGGTGAATGGAGATACCTCTACCTCTAGTAACAACACCGATAATTGGTTCACCGGGAAGAGGATTACAACAGCCAGCCAGATAATACACCAATCCTTCCACCCCAACAATTGGTGAATCAGTAGAACGAACAGGAGTTTTTGTTGTAGCTGTTGACTCTTTGGGAAGAAACGGGGGTGCAATCGTGACTGGTTGTTGTGCTTTGACTACTTCACGCCAACGATTTAGCACTAGGTTGAGCGTAATTTCACCGTAACCCAAACCTGCTAGTAAATCTTCGACGCTATGGTAGTTACACTTCTCGGCTACGCTTTGCATCGCTTCTGATTTCAGTAGGCTGTCAAAACCAGTTTTACCGAGTTCTTTTTCTAATAATTCTCTGCCACGGGCAACATTTTCTTCACGGCGCGATCGCTTGTACCATTGCTTAATGCGATACTTCGCTGCCGAAGTCCTGACGAAATTCAACCAATCTAAACTTGGGTGGCTATTCTTTTGGGTAATAATATCAACGATATCGCCATTTTGCAGCCGCGTTGATAGGGGTACCATTCTCCCATTCACCCGCGCCCCTGCACAATGGTTTCCTACTTCTGTATGAATCCGATAAGCAAAATCCACACTAGTAGAACCAGGGCTTAAGGGTACAACATCCCCCTTAGGGGTGAAGACATAGACATCATCTTCAAATAAATTGTCTTTGACGCTATCGAGATATTCTTGCGCGTCTTTTAAGTCGCTTTGCCATTCCAATAGTTGGCGTAACCAGGTAAATTTCTCATCTGCCCCTGTTAAATGGCTACTGCTAGAACCGCCTGTTTCTTTATACTTCCAGTGAGCAGCAATTCCATACTCGGCGACATGATGCATTTCCATTGTGCGAATTTGTACTTCCAGGGGGCGACCAGTCAAGCCAATCACGCCAGTATGCAACGATTGGTAACGGTTGGGCTTGGGCAGTCCAATGTAATCTTTAAATCTACCTGGAATTGGACGAAAAGCATCGTGAACTACCGCCAAAGCACGATAGCATTCTTCATTGGTTTGAACAATAATCCGCAGCGCTGCCAAATCGTAAATTTCATGAAATTCTTTTTGCTGTCGCTGCATTTTCTGATAGATGCTATAAAGGTGCTTGGGACGCCCACTAATATCCAAACAGCGGATTCCCGCTTGCTGCAATCGCTCTTGTAAAATTTCTGTAGCTTTGGCTAATTTCTCTTCTCTGGCTGTCCTTTTTTCCGAAACATGCTGCTGCATTTGACGAAAAGCCTCTGGTTCTAGATACTTAAAGGCTAAATCCTCAAGTTCCCACTTGATGCGCCAGATACCCAAGCGATTGGCCAGAGGAGCAAAAATATCTCTTGTTTCTTGGGCGCTGCGGCGACGGCTGGCTTCTGACATGTATTGTAAGGTTCGCATATTATGCAAACGGTCTGCCAATTTCACCACAATCACCCGGATGTCTTGCGCCATCGCCAAAAACATGCGTCGGAAGTTTTCTGCTTGACTCTCGGTTTTGCTTGTGAAGTTGATTTTAGACAATTTGGTGACACCTTCCACCAATTGCCGTACTTCTGGCCCAAAGCGTTCTTCTATTTCTTCAATGGTAATGTCTGTATCTTCAACTACATCATGGAGAAATCCAGCTGCTATCATGGCAGGACTACCCCCCAAGTCACGCAGCAATCCAGCCACGGCAACGGGATGATAGATGTAGGGTTCTCCCGATTTGCGAAATTGACCCTGATGCAAGTGATAAGCAAATTCAAAAGCCCGACAAATCAAGGCTGTATCACTATGCCTTCGTTCGTCGTCTGCTTCGCCGCTATTTGCTGGTATTCCCTTCAAACATTTTTTGAGCCAATCCGGAAGGGAGAGATCAATTGATGAATTTATAGCTATGCTGCTCATACAATTGGGGCTTGGGGTGATCGGTAGATTGAGTGAGAGATGAACAAAGCTAACAGCATCACTGGGAAAAGATGCCGTTGTCTAGAGACTAGGAAGAACAGTGTAAGGATGATTCTCTTATTGCTTATAATAATCATCCACTGCGAGTTTCAAGGATCATATACTTGAAACTCATTTAAGCAAACAAAGCCTCAAAGCATGATTTGAGGCTTTTAATGCTAACAGTAGCTTAGAAAAGTTTATTGTATAAGAAAAATTGCTTGACATTAATACTATCTCAACTAGCACTGGATGTCTCTAAATCATGACAAATATCAGGCACTAGCAACTCTGCTAACAGAATTACATGCTGATGCCACTGTTACTGAACCCAATGCGCCTGAATTGCGACAGCGTGTAGCCGCTTTGCAGCAGTTGTTTGGGCAGCAGATTGCACCTTTGGCTGAGGAAAACTCGCGGGTACAGTCTTTGCGGACGGAAATCAGCAAGCAACTGCGTTTGCTGGAAATAGATGTGATGTTTTTCCAAGGGGCACGACAGGTATCTACTGCCCAGGCAAGACTTCAGACAATTGGCGATCGCCTGACAACTCTCATGCAATACTGTGATGCTATCTTGCAACAACATGTTGCGGGGGAATAATAACAATTGTTCACCTTTTGTTATAGTTATTCCATCATCTCATCTATGTCTTGTCGTGGACAGCTATTTTGGTAACAAGTTTAAAGCGGTAAGGAGTGGGGTGTGCTGACAGGTGTAGGTTTTTAATATTTTGCGCTTTGATCGACGCGGAGACGAGGGAAAAGATTTTTGAACGAAGAAATAGGCTTTTTCGGATTGAATGTGAAAAACTTACCCTTGTGAGTGTAGGGTGTGGGGTGTGGGGTGTAGGTTGCTGAGCGGAGTCGAAGCAATCTACACCTGTGCTATTTTGTAGGCAAAGGGTGTGTGGAGATGCACCATGGTACACCTTTTGCTAATTTGATAAACTAGCCTAAATTTGAAATATCAAAGCTGGTAGCTAATAGCTCAGGGCTAATAAATAACTATGAATAAAGCCTTATTTTGTGTCGAAAATCTGCGAGTTGCCTATCCTCAAGGTAATGAAGAGAAATTAAACTGGGCAGTTGATGATGTGTCTTTCACTTTGCAACCCGGTGAAAGAATGGGTTTGGTGGGAGAGTCGGGTTGTGGTAAGTCAACTTTGGGACGTGCGGTAATGCGCTTGCTGCCGTCATCTAGTCAAATTGAGGGACGAGTAACGTTTCAAGGGCAATCGGTATTTGATTTGACGCCCAACCAGTTGCGGAAATTTCGCGGGGAAGCGGTAGCGCTGATTTTTCAAGATCCGATGACACGTCTTGATCCACTGATGACTATTGGTAATCACTGCATTGAAACATTAAAAGCACACTCACCAGAGTTATCAGCACGACAAGCTAAAGAAAAAGCACTTGCTACCTTAGAAAAGGTGAATATTCCTGCTAACCGCTGGAATCAGTATCCTCACGAGTTTAGCGGTGGAATGCGACAGAGGGTAGCCATCGCTTTGGCTTTACTTCTCAATCCGAAGTTAATTGTTGCCGATGAACCTACAACAAGCTTAGATGTTACTGTTTCCGCCCAAATTTTACAAGAATTAACACGCCTATGTAGTGAGGAAAACATGGCATTATTGCTGATTTCTCACGATTTGGCAATGGTTGGGGAGTATTGCGATCGCATTGGTGTGATGTATAACGGCAAGATGGTAGAAATGGGCGATACAGCATCTGTATTTAGAGAACCCCAGCATCAATATACGCGATCGCTCTTACAAGCAGCTTTGCATATTCAAGCTGTAGATGAAATAGGGACTGGGGACTGGGGATTGGGTACTGGGGAAATTTCTTCCCAATCCCCAATTTTACGCGTTACGGAACTCAAGCAATATTACACAATAGAACCAAACTTTGTTGAGCGATTATTTCAAAGGGAAACTCAGACAATTAAAGCAGTGGATAGCATTAACCTGGAGTTGTACTCAGGAGAAATTCTTGGTTTAGTCGGTGAATCAGGCTGCGGTAAAAGCACGCTTTCACGTACAATATTGCAATTAATTCATCCCACTAGTGGCAAAGTCGAATTTTTAGGACGGGATTTAACTAAGCTCTCACGCCAAGAAATTCGTTCTTCACGGCGACAAATGCAGATGATATTTCAAGATCCTCATGCTTGTCTCAATCCAGCGATGACAGTGGGACAAAGTATCGCTGATCCTTTATTTATCCATCATCTTGCTGATGCTACAAAGGCAAAAGAACAAGTTTTGTGGATGCTCGAGAAAGTGGGATTAACACCCACACAAGTGTATTATCAGCGTTATCCCTCAGATTTGTCTGGTGGACAGCAGCAAAGAGTAGCGATCGCTCGTGCTTTGATTACTCGTCCTAAACTGTTAATCTGCGATGAACCTGTGAGTATGTTAGATGCCAGTGTGCAATCGCAAGTACTAGATTTAATGTTGCAATTAAAGGAAGAGTTTGAGTTAACGTATCTCTTTATCACTCATGATCTTTGGTTAGCACGATTTTTATGCGATCGTATTGCTGTAATGAATGGGGGGAAAATTGTCGAACTTGGCCCAACCAAACAGATTTTTGCCAATCCTCAACACCCTTACACTAAAACATTACTAGCTGCTGCTCCCTTACTAGCACGTGCCTAAAAATAATACTTAGGCTTAGGAGTAATTAAGTTATGAACCAAAAATTTTGGCTCTCCTAATTTTCTTCTTTTCCTGCTATTAACTTAGCTCCTTCTTTGCTTCCATATAACTCAACAAATCTTTGAAAGAGTAACATAGTTTCGTGACTGGAAATTTTACTTATACTAAAAATACGCTCTATATTTCTATCGGTTAAGGTGCGTAAATACGGTAAATCCTCAAATAGTGTTAAGCAAGAAGCAAAATGTAAAATAATTTGTAGTAATGGCTTTGGCCAATCTAAATCACTATAAATATCTATAAAAAGCTGATGCTCAGTCTCATTTAATGGAAATGCATGAAAAATAACAATTATTTTTTTATTATCATATACAGGAATACTCAACTCAACAGCATAGGGTGTATGTAATATTAAATCGACCTCAACAATCGGCTGTCTCCATATTCTCAGAGGGTTAATTGGAGAGTCTAAAATTGTTTGAAATTTGATTGTTCCACCTGTGCTTGTTTGCTGAAAATGACTAATACCCAAAATTTTCAAATTATTTAAACTAAAACTGTGAACACTTTCTAAATGCTTTAAGTTCAATAGATGATAAATTTGACAGAGATAAGGAAAAGGTAAAATGTACTCTTGGCTAATCATATGACGCTTTTTGAGCCTCAGCTTGTCAGCTTGAGTACGATATAAATATTCTTGATATTGGCTAGGTTCTAAATCACTGCTACTAAAACTCTCACCTGGTTTTAAATATAACCAACTCACAAAAAAGAAGAAAGCTGTAAATAACTGAAAAACTTCAACAGCAGAGAAATAGCCATCAGCAAATGCAGCTATACTTCTATCTGTTAAACCGAAAAGCCAAGACGGAATACCAAATAGCCAAACACCATTTTTTAATTTATCTATAAAAATAGCCATATCTACAGAAGTAGATATATTATCTTGATTTGTGGGTGTAGAAATATTATTTTTTTCTAGGTGAAAAGCCATAATCATTAAAGTCTTAAATTTTACTTAGCTCTCTAGTAAGAAGTTCATAACTACTTTAATCATAAGTAGATATTATAGGATCACCCTCTATCCTCAGCTATAGATATGCAATCTCTAGAAATTAGACTTCTTGCAAAAATACTTGAACCGTTAGAGACTCAAGTCTCTGCCTAATAGCAAAAGTCCGTTGAAACGGACTAAAAATA
>NZ_JCACKM010000103.1:0-25040 GCF_059505385.1 Desmonostoc vinosum | reverse complement strand
GCTTAAACCGCAAGTGTTTCGGCTTTTCTTAGTGCCATTCGCGGCAGGTGCCTTTAATAGCCCGCAGATTCTAAAACTCTCCGGCATTGGCCCAGCAGATGAACTGCAAAAACATGGCATTAAGCCAATCGTTGACCTTCCAGGAGTTGGCGAGAACCTGCAAGACCGCTACGAAATCGGTGTAATAACGCAGATGAATTCTGATTTCACGCTTGCTCAGAACTGCACCCCCGGAAAACCATCAGATCCTTGCTTTGCCCAGTGGGAGCAGGGTCAGGGGATTTATACGAATAACGCCACCTTCGGAGGTTATATCCGCAAGTCCGATCCAGCACGAAGAGTTCCTGACCTGTTCATCTTTGGCTTACCCGTACCATACCAAGGCTATTATCCTGGTTGGTCTGTGCCCCTTTCACAAATGAAAAACCAATTTAGCTGGACTGTTCTGAAAGCGCACACGCGTAATCGCGCCGGAAGCGTGAAATTGCGTTCAGCAGACCCACGCGATACTCCCGAAATCAACTTCCATTATTTTACTGAAGGCGACGATATCAAAGGCAAGGATTTGGAATCGGTTGTTAATGGTGTTGAATTTGTACGTCGCATGAACGCCCATATCGCGGATATCTCCAAAGAGGTGGTTCCCGGCCCAAAAGTTCAATCACGCGAAGAGATTATCAAATTTGTGGAGGCTGAGGCGTGGGGTCATCACGCTTCATGCAGTAACAAGATGGGGCCAAAGAATGACCCAATGGCTGTAGTTGATAGTAAATTTCGCGTTCACGGTACGCAAAATCTGCGTGTCGTAGATGCTTCGGTCTTCCCACGTGTTCCCGGCTACTTTATCGTCACACCAATATACATGATTAGTGAAAAAGCAAGTGACGTTATATTAGCAAGTGCTAAAAGTCAAAGGATCTTGCCTGTATATCAAAGTAACCTAAGTTCGTGTTTACCCCAAATAGACTTGTCCGAAATATAAATTTGGGGACAAAAAAATAAACCAACCTCATCTAAATTGATCGCTTGCTGGGTTAGCGAAATCTCTCCAATGGGAGAAGCATTGACCGCAAGATCGTGATTTTATGTCTTGAGTGTCATGTTGGATTTCTGACTGATGACTGCTTTTGCTGCACAATTAGGTGAAGATAAATCTCATGGCAAATGCCCTTCTTCAACCCAGTGAACTAATCCAACGACTCAATAGAACGTCAGCGTTGTCTAGTCGGCAGTTGGGCTGGAATGGCATCTTGGTTGAGCAGCATCACTATTCTTCAGTTCCTGGTGAAACAGAAGAAAAAGAACTTCCTGCTCTATCTGACCACTGGCTGATCTTACCACAGGGGCACCCCACTTATGTGAGCCAGAGGTCGTCAGACTTCTGGCACGAATCAATCTTTCACAAAGGGGATAGTCTGTTGGTTCCGGCTGAACAGCCGAGCTACTGGCGTTGTCCAGGGAGTAAGGCTGTCCAAACGGAACTCAATATTCACTTACAGCCAAAGCTAGTCGAACAAGTTGCCCAAGCGTCTGAAATTGACACAGCACGGGTCAACTTTGTCAACCGCTTTGGTCAGCAAGACTTGAATCTTCAGCATATTGCCATGCTGCTTTTAGCTGAGGTGAAATCGGGTGGCATGATGGGGCAATTGTATGTTGAATCGTTGACGAATGCGTTAGTTGTTCATTTGTTGCGACACTATGCTGAGTCCATCGAGATCGTTACCTCTGAGAACAGAAATCTAACTCGTACTCAGTTGCAGCAGGCGATCGATTATATTCACACTCACCTGAATCGGGATCTGTCATTGGTTGAACTGGCAAGCGTTGTTAACATCAGCCCGACTTACTTTGCGAGTTTATTTAAACAGGCGATGGGGATTTCACCGCACCAGTACGTGATTGGACAGCGCGTGGAACAGGCGAAATTGATGCTGTCGAAAACGGATTTAGCGATCGCAGACATTGCCTTACAAGTCGGTTTCTCCAGTCAAAGCCATCTGACGCAACAGTTTAAGCGCCTCACTGGAATGACACCAAAACAGATTCGCTAACACGATAAGAATCTGATAAAGCATCGTAAGAATCTGAAAGAAGTCAAGCATCAGAACTCAATACACTTTGTATAGATAGAACCAGGAAAATCCAATACAGACAGCACCGCGTATAGAGCAATATACAACTGCTTCATACTTTTGCCACTTAATCTAGCACAGACCCAAAAGGATATCCTTTCCTTGGGTAAACCTACTAGCTGAAAATGCAGTCGTTGATTTTCTTAGTGGTGTTCTAGATTTGTTGCTCTTTACCTGAAGGGTTTACATGTTGAATGTTTCAGGAGTCTTAACCACAAAGAAAGAACACTAACTAAAAGGGTCTATCCGCTCTAGCCCTCACTACATAAATCAGGAACTTACACCAACATGGACAAACAGCAAACTATAAACGAACAAGCAAATGTACAGGCAACCCCCAACCTGACACCAGCCCAGAAGTTTTTGCAAGAACTCTGGGACGAGCATCTGCGGCACGAGTTTAACACTCACAACACTGAAGATGCCCTTGACACGATGGTTGAGGATGCTTACGTTAACGACATTCCGGTAATGACTGGGGGAGTAGGGAAACCAGCACTGCGCGAGTTTTATTCCAAATACTTCATTCCACAGATGCCACCGGACATGGAGCTGACCCCAATCTCGCGCACGATTGGAACCGATCAGCTTGTCGATGAAATGGTGGCTAAGTTCACTCATACCACCCGAATGGACTGGATGCTACCTGGCATTGCTCCGACAGGGAAAAGAGTTGAAGTAGCAGTGGTAGCGATCGTTCAGTTCCGTGGCGACAAGCTAGCCCACGAACACATCTACTGGGATCAGGCGAGTGTATTGGTTCAAATTGGCTTGCTCGATCCTAGTACGTTACCCGTTGTGGGCGTTGACAGTGCGCGTAAGGCACTCGATCCGAACTTGCCCTCAAACGCACTAATCGATCGCGCCAGCGCTTGCAAATAAGTGTAGGAGCCAATGAAGAGTGCTGAGTTGGGTTGCCCTCCGATCCCGCTTCCCCCACTGGAGAGCATGGTTGCACTACCGGATCTTTATCTGCAACCGGGAGTCGAGAGTTTCCAGTATGCAGAGGAGGCACCCTCGTCGCACATCCACTACGTCGGACTGCTGCCACTCCCTCCCAGCCAATATCCACTGCCAGACTGGTGGCATGAACTCGACAAAACAAAGCGCCTGGTCTTGGTGACTCAAGGAACGATCGCCAACCGAGACTTGGGGCAAGTCATCGGCCCGACGTTGACTGGTCTGGCTGCCCAAGAAGACGCGATCGTGCTGGCAACCACAGCAGGACGGCCACAACACAGAGATAGAGGTATTGAGACTGATCGAAGCGTGCGTTCTTGAGCCATCGACCCTTTGAAGGAGTAGGCAATATCAAATATTGGAGACAACTGATGAAGCCAATCACGCTCGACACCATCACCCAAGCTGTAATCAATCACGGGGATGGTGGTAAAACCCACCCGCGTCTGTACGAAATTTATACTAGCTTGGTGAAGCATCTTCATGCTTTTGTCCGCGAGGTGAATTTGACTGAGCCAGAATTGCAACAGGGGCGCGATTTTCTCAATCGGGTTAGCCGTCACACGCAATTCATCCCAGACGGGGAGATGCAAGTGCTGACTGATTTACTTGGTATTTCGGAACTAGTATTGCTGCTACAAGACACAATCGGTAAGGCAACCGAAAGCAATCTGGAAGGCCCACTCTATATACCTAATGCGCCTGAACGACAAATTGGCGATCGCATTGGCGTTGATGTAGAAGGTGAAGCCCTGTTCCTTTCAGGTCGCGTACTCGATGTAAACGGGCAAGCGATCGCTAATGCGCTAATCGAAGTTTGGCAGCCCAACTCGCAGGGACTATACGACATCTTCGACCCCTCTCAACCTGCTGGAAACTTTCGCGGGCAGTTCCACACCGATCGTGACGGCAACTATCGCTTTGAAACGGTTGTACCCAGCGGATACGATGTGCCAGCCGACGGCCCCTGCGGTGAGGTGTTGCGGCTTTTAGGACGACACACTTGGCGGGCGGCTCACATCCATTTCAAACTGAGTGCAACTGGCTACTTGCCACTGACGACTCAAGTTTTCATTGAGGGTGCGCCTCAGCTTGATGCAGACACAACTTTTGCCGTGCGAACGAACATTCTCAAACTGCAAAAGCATGAGTCAGCCGATGCAAAGGCGCAGCATCAGCCCTCTCACACAGCCGAGTTTGATTTTGTGCTGAAGCCGATTGAGGCAGCGAAATGACAATATGCGCTTCAAAATCTAGCAATTGGAGTTGTGCAATGCATATTCAGCGAATGGGATTTCTATACAAGCTCTACTGCATCGGCTGGAGAAATGGCTCCCTCAAGTACCTTTCACCCCTGCAACACGGGTTGCTCAGTATTTTTCTTTACTATCGGAAAGGCTACGCTGAAGGTTCTCAGTGGAGGCAGGTTAAAGGGTCAACGGTTATTTGAGTAAAGAGGATCGCGTTGAGAAGGATGAAAAACCATGAGAAAGCAACTTGTTAATCCACCAGAACTCTATGATGCAAGACCACACGGGATGTCCAAAGCGGTTATCGATACCGCAACGGCTACCGTTTATATTTCTGGTCAGGTTGACTGGGACATGAACCACCAAGTTTCAAGCCATACCGTCGAGGGACAACTCAAGAATGTGCTAACTAATCTAACCACCGTTCTAGATGCATCGGGAAGCTCGGTAGAGAATCTGCTCAACCTTCGCATCTACGTTCGGGGTGAACTTGGAGAATTCATGGGGGATATCATGCCGATTCTCGTGCAATATCTGGGAGAGTCGCGCCCAGCTCTTACTGGCATCGGTGTTGCCTCACTCGCCTCAAAAGAAACATTGGTTGAAATTGAGGCAACAGCAGCGCTTAAGTGAGCTACTGATTGCCATAAGTAGTCGTGCAAAATTAAATTCATTCGTAGAGAGAGGGAACAGGGAACAGAGAAACAATTTGTGTAATTAATTCTGCTTAAGTACTTACTATCGCAAGTCAATGTTCATCAGGGATAGTTCTATGACACACTTACCATTACAAGGCAAGAATGATTCTGAGCATTTTGAGGTTACAACCCAAGCTGATTCTTTTAGTGACTCCTCAGTTAATCATGCACTCATTGCGATCGCGCAAGAGGTGGCTGAGTTATTAAAACAAGCTTATCCGGTACAAGCTGACGACACCGATTATATAGAGTTGACAAATAGGAAATTTTCTAGTCAATTCACAGTGAGTCGATCGAGATTCGCTTGGCTACCCATGAAGGCGAAGCGCAAAGTGACTTTGATTACACGGTATTACAGCGATCGCACAAACAACTGTCTAACAAATTAACAATGAACTAATAAGGAAATTTCTCATGAACAAGATTCTCTCAAAATTCCAACGCTTTCCGCTAACCATCTCAGCAACAGTCCTACCTGGCGCATTCTTGCTGTTCGGTTTTCCATCTCTGGCTCAAGTGTATCCACAAATCATTCCTCGAATTGAAACCATTAAGAGTTCTTCGGAAAATCTTCCACCCGCCTACCGTTTAATCATTAGCCAACCTCAGGATAGACTATACGTCGTCTGTCCCTCTGGCTTTGCTCCTAAGCTGAAGTATGTACGAAACGTTGAGGCGATTCAGTGTGAGCGTTTTACTACTCCCTAAAAGACAAAATTGCGTCGTTAGCTCACAAGGAGAAACACAATGATACTTCAAGATAAAGTGGCTTTAGTCACTGGAGGGACATCGGGAATTGGTCGAGCCACTGCGATCGCTTTCGGTGCTGCCGGTGCAAAAGTGGTGTTCTCAGGCAGACGCGATACAGAAGGAGAAAAAACCGCCAAACTGATTCGCGAAACAGGTGCTGAATGTTTATACGTCCATTCAGATGTCAGCAGTGAAGCAGATATCAAAGCGTTAGTGCAAAAAACAGTTGCAACCTACGGACGGCTCGACTGTGCTTTCAATAATGCAGGTATTGAGGGATTCTTTAAACCTCTGCACGAACAATCGATTGAAGATTTTGACAACCTGATGGCGATTAATATCCGAGGATTGTTTTTGTGCATGAAATATGAAATTCAGCACATGCTGAGTCAAGGATCTGGCGCGATCGTTAATAACTCCTCAAATTCAGGTTTGGTTGGATTTCCAGGAAACTCACTTTATACCGCCAGCAAACATGCAGTCATGGGACTGACGCGATCGGCAGCGCTTGACTATGCCAAGCAAGGCATTCGGATTAATGCGGTGAATCCTGGAAGTACTACGACTGAAATGCTTGATCGTGTCTTTCAGAAAGTGGGCATCACGGCTGATGATTTTACAGCGATGATTCCGATGAGTCGCATTGGTCAGGCAGAAGAAATTGCTCAAGCGGTTGTGTTTCTCTGCTCTGATGCTGCTAGTTACATCACTGGACAACCCTTATCGATTGATGGCGGATATACAGCAAGCTAATCCCCCTACTGGATTGACAAAGAAAAACTTCTGTTTGCTGGCTTACTATCTAGATGGCAATTGAAATTTCTGGTTGAGGCACTATGGCAAGCATTCTGCATGTTGATTCAAGTCCACGGGGCGATCGCTCCAAATCTCGCAAGTTGGCAAAGGAGTTTATAGTTGCGTGGCAAGACCTACATCCTGATGACGCGATCGCCTATCGCGATCTAAGGCAAACGCCAGTTCCTCACGTCACCGAAGACTGGATTGCGGCTGTCTTTACTCCTCCAGAGGCACTGACTCCAGAAATAGTTGAACTGCTGAAGTTTTCTGATGAGTTAGTGGATGAGTTTTTGGCAGCCGATCGGTGTGTTTTCAGTGTGCCGATGTACAACTTCAGCATTCCGTCCAACTTCAAAGCATACATCGATCAAGTGGTGCGCGAAGGTCGCACATTCACGGAGGAGGATGGTCAAGTCAAAGGACTTGCGAACGGTAAAAAAGTTTTGTTCATTACATCACGAGGCGTTGAGTTTGGAGCAGGTTCTCCTTACGAAGGATGGGATTGTCAAGAACCTGCGCTTCGGTATGCTTTTCAATTCATGGGTGTGACTGACATTCAGTTCATTCATGCCAATGGTCTAGATCTGGGAGACGAGGCACAAAAACGTGGGCTAGACGAAGCACAATCTAAAATTCAAGCATTAGTTGGCAGTTGGTAGCACCAGCCAGCTAATAAGTTGATGAAGCATTTCTAGTCTAATGGTCTTGTTTTATCAAGGGAGTTTATCGATCGCAGCAAGTCTTTTTGCCCAAGCTGTTCCCGCTCCAACTACTGCTCCTGCCGTTTTGCTGACCTCTGGAGTCGGTGGACTCATGATCGTGGGCTTGGGTTTAAATCTGATCGAAATCACTCAAATCAGCGTTGTTTCATTCTTACCTGCATTGATTGTCGCACCGTTGCTATGCACAATCCTTCAACAGTTTTCCCGATCGCAATGATGAATGAGATAGTTCAAGCAAAAATGAGGAACCACTATGAACACAGATTCGATTCGTTTTCCAGCAGAGTATGATCCGAGCCGCTCTCCAGTTCACATTGTTAACACAATAGAAATTTCAGCGTCACCTGCGGAGGTTTGGGAGCATCTCATTACCGCTGCCGATTGGCAAACCTGGCAACCCGCCTTGTCAAATGTTCGCATCCAGGACGGTTCCCGCAAATTGTCTCAGGACGTGACTTTCACTTTCAAGGCTAGTGGCGTGACGAGCGCATTGAAAGTGAAAGAATTCGTGCCGAATCAGCGGATTGCCTGGAACGGGAGAGCAACGGGACTGCACGCCTACCACATTTGGCTCATCACTCCAACCTCCAACGGCTGTCGCGTTTTGAGTGAAGAAACTCTGCGTGGAATTGTTCCACGTCTACTCAAGTTGTTTGCGCCTAATCTCATTCAGAACTCGAATCAGAAATGGCTGGAAGCTTTGGCGGTTCGTTCCTTAGCAACGACTAATTCTGTGCATTGACCAAATTACAGTAGGAAAAAACAATGGCATTAGGAATGTTGGTCAAAGGGAAATGGATCGCTGAGCGCAATGACCAAGATCGGAACGGTAAATTTCAAGAGAAACCGACAACGTTCCGCGATCGCGTCACTGCCGATGGTTCGAGCGGATTCAAAGCAGAAGCAGGACGTTATCATCTCTATGTTTCCTTGGCTTGTCCGTGGGCGCATCGAACCTTGATTATGCGGGAACTGAAAGGCTTGAATGATACGGTTTCTGTGTTGATCGCAGATATCATTCTGGGCGATCGGGGCTGGAGCTTTTCTCAAGCTTCAGAAGCGATGCCCGACAACCCCATTCAGTATTTGCAAGAGATTTATCTGAAAGCAGATCCAAAATTCACTGGACGAGTGACAGTTCCAGTGCTGTGGGACAAACAGAAGCAAACCATTGTCAACAATGATTCTCTCGAAATTATGCGAATGCTTGATGTAGAGTTTGAAGCATTCTCAACCCAAACCATCAATTTCTACCCACACAACCTCCGCGAGAAGATTGATCAAACGATCAATTCAATCTATTTACCCATCAACATTGGAGTCTATCGCGCTGGTTTTGCAACTTCACAAGTCGCCTACGAAGAAGCGGTCACTCAACTCTTCGAGCATTTAGACCGATGGGAAATGGTTCTAAGCCAGCAGCGCCATCTATGTGGTAATCAACTCACTGAAGCTGATATTTGCCTGTTTACAACGCTGTATCGCTTCGATTCGGTGTATTACGGTCACTTTAAGTGCAATCTGCGGCGGATTGTTGACTATCCAAACCTTTGGAACTATCTCAAGGATCTCTATCAGCGCCCTGAGTTCAAAGCAACCTGCAATCTAGACTATGTTAAGCACGGCTATTACATGAGTATGCCTGACATTAATCCCAATCAAATTATCCCAAAGGGGCCAATCATCAATTTTGATAGTTCTACTGAACGATCGCTTGCCGACTGAGTTGGCTAAATCTCTCCAATGGGAGAAGCTGTCTAGTCGGCAGTTGGGCTGGGATGGCATTTTGTTTGAGCAGCATCACTATTCAATTCCTAGCAGTGCAAAAGAAGAAAGAGAGATTTCTGCTCTATCCGATCATTGGCTAATCTTACCGATGGGGCACCCCACTTATAGAATCCAGAAGTCTGATGGTCGCTGGCACGAATCAGTCTTTCAGCAGGGGGATAGTCTTTTGGTACCGTCTGAACAGCCGAACTACTGGCGTTGTCCACCGACTCAGACTGTCCAAACAGAACTCAGTATTCACTTACAGCCAAAGCTGGTCAAACAAATTGCGAAGTCTTCTGGAATTGCTACAGAGCAGTTCAAATTGGTCAACCGTTTCGGTCAGCAAGACTTGAATCTTCAGCATCTTGCGATGCTGCTTTTGGCTGAGGTAAAATCAGGCGGCATGATGGGGCAATTGTATGTCGAATCACTGACTCAAGCGTTAGTTGTTCATTTGTTGCGGTATTATGCTGAGTCCATTCAAATCATTATCTCTGAGAATAAAAATTTAACTTGTACCCAGTTACAGGAGACGATCAATTATATTCACACTCACTTGAATCGAGATTTGTCATTGGCTGAACTGGCAAGTGTAATCAATATTAGTCCTACTTACTTCGCGAGTTTATTTAAGCAAGCAACGGAGATTTCGCCGCATCAGTACGTGATTCAACAGCGGGTGGAACAAGCGAAATTGATGCTATCGAAAACAGATTTAGCGATAACCCTTCGGGATAGCTTCTCTACGAGACGCTCCGCGAACGCTTATCGCAGACATCGCTCTAAAAGTCGGCTTCTCTAGCCAGAGTCATTTGACGCAACAGTTTAAGCGCCTCACTGGAATGACCCCCAAGCAGGTTCGCTAAATACCATAAGAATCTGATGAAACATCGTAGGAATCTGAAAGAAGTTGAGTCTTGGAACTCACTACACTTCAGATGGTAAACCTTAGGTAAATAGATGGAGGATAATCTAATGCAATCAAAACTAAATACAGTCGAGTACATATTCGATGCTCACCTGGCATTAATGGCCACAGATACCGAAGCCTGGGCAGAGTTGCTCTCTGAGGATGTCATTGTGGACTTTCCGTATGCGCCCTCTCTAGGCTATCCGGGCCAAAAACGAGGCAGAACTGCCATGTATAACCACATCAAAACGGCGCTCGTTGACATGGAGAACTTGACGTTCTCGAATGTCCGTAAATATCGGACGGAAGACCCCGATGTTATCTGGGCTGAGCTGCATGCATCAGCTCACGTTCCTTCAACAGGCCGCCGGTATGAGCAAGATTATGTCGGTCAGTTCAAAGTCAAGGATAGCAAAATCGTCTACTACAGTGAATATTGGAATCCTATTGCTCTGACGGATGCCTTCGGCAACACCTGAAATTTTACTGCCGAGTAATTAGGTGGTCTGAACAGGTACTTTGAAGCAATGTCGAGTCTAGCAACCGCCGACATCGCTTCTCGAACTGGATTTTCCAGTCAAAGCCATTTGACGCAACAGGTTGAGCGCCTGACTGGAGTGTTCTAGCAGGTGGCTCTGGTACAGCGCGATCTCTTAGCCTCAAGCCAGGAGCCTAGTAAGATTGGGGCAAATCGTTATTGGCATCATCGCTGTTTGGGTTCGCTAACCTGATAAGAATCTGATAAAGCGCCGTAAGAATTTGAAAGAAGTTAAGCATTGGAATTCAGTACACTTCAGATCAATACAACAAGAGTGATGCTGAGGAAAACACAATGATACTTCAGGATAAAGTGGCTTTAGTTACAGGAGGCACATCGGGAATCGGTAGAGCAACCGCGATCGCCTTTGGTGCTGCTGGAGCAAAAGTCGTGTTCTCAGGCAGACGCGACACAGAAGGTGAAAAAACCGCCAAACTGATTCGTGAAACGGGTGCTGAATGTTTATACGTCCATTCCGATGCCTCGAATGAGGAAGATATCAAAGCGCTGGTGCAGAAGACAGTTGAAACTTACGGACGACTCGATTGTGCCTTCAATAATGTAGGCCATGAGGGACTGATTAAACCCCTGCACGAACAGCCGATCGAGGATTTCGACAAATTGATGGCGCTCAATGTGCGCGGACTATTTCTGTGCATGAAGTACGAAATTCAGCAAATGTTGTCTCAAGGATCTGGAGTGATTGTGAATAACTCCTCAGTTGTAGGCTTGTTTGGATTTCCAGGAGGCTCTCCTTACAGCGCCAGTAAACATGCCGTCATGGGGCTAACGCGATCGGCAGCATTGGACTACGCTAGGCAGGGCATTCGGATTAATGCGGTGAATCCTGCAAACATTGGGACTGAGGGACTCGATCGGGCCTATAAGAAACTGGGCATTACGGCTGATGCTATGACACCGATGGTTCCAATGGGTCGCATTGCTCAGGCAAAAGAAGCCGCTCAAGCGATTGTGTTTCTCTGCTCTGATGCTGCCAGCTACATCACAGGACAACCCTTAGTCATTGACGGTGGAATCACAGTGAGTTGATTTTTGATTGTTGATCGTGGACTCACAGCAAACTAATCCATTTCAAGAGAGAACAAACAAGCTTGATTTTTAGATTGCATTTAAAGGAATTCTATGTCAACTTTTGTCTTAGTTCATGGCTCGTGGCATGATGGCTCTGCTTGGAAAGCAGTTATCGATCATTTAGAAGCAAAAGGACATCAGGCTTTTGCTCCTACGATCGCCGGACATGGGAAAAGCGTGAATAAAAACGTTAACCATGCTCAATGTACGCAATCGATCGTTGATTATATTGTTAGCAAAGACTTAACAGATATCGTCTTATTGGGACATAGCTTCGGCGGAACAATTATCGCGAAAGTTGCCGAAGCAATTGGCAATGGCTTCGCCGGCCAAAGGCAACGCATTCGACGGCTCATCTTCTTTGCTGCCTTTGTCTTGAATGATGGTGAGAGCCTCACAGATAACATCCCACTCGACTCTCAGGTGTTATTCGACAAGCTAGCGAGAGAATCGGATGATCATACGGTGATGCTACCTTTTGATATTTGGCGAGAAGCGTTTCTCAACAACGCTGACCTCGAACTAGCTAAATCCAGTTACGCCCAATTATCACCTGAACCCTATCAACCGTGGATTGACAAGCTGGACTTGCAGCAGTTTTACTCATTGCCCATTCCTAAAAGTTACCTCTACTGCACAGAAGACACTGCTTTACCGCAAGGCGAGTGGGGCTGGCATCCGAGAATGTCTAGCCGCTTAAGGCAATTTCGGCTCGTGCAAATGCCCGGTAGTCATGAGGTGATGTTTTCTAACCCGGTTGATTTAGCAGAAAAGATTATTGTGGCAGGACGCGACTAGCAACACTATTACTGATCGGGTTTGCACGTAAACGCAGGAGGAATTTCAAATGGCAACAAAGGTGAATCGGCAGTGGCGGCTTGTCTCGCGTCCCGTAGGTTCGATCGCAGAATCGAATTTTGAATGGACGCAGGAACCTGTACCCACGCTAGGAGAAGGACAGATCCTCGTCCGTAATATTTATCTGTCTCTCGATCCGACAAACCGAGGATGGCTAAACGAGGGAGAAAATTATCTCCCACCTGTAGCCATTGGTGAGGTGATACGGGGTTTTGGCATCGGTGTCGTCGAGCAATCTCGCAATGTCAACTTTCCAGAGGGAACGTTGGTTCAGGGGCTTCTGGGGTGGCAGGACTATGCAGTTACCGATGGCACTAACTTATCTGAGTTCTTAAAAGACCCGTCCATCCCGCTTACAGCATACTTGGGACTTTTTGGATTAATTGGGATGACGGCATACTTCGGTCTTTTGGATATAGGAAAGCCCAAGGTTGGTGAAACGCTTGTAGTTTCTGGAGCAGCCGGAGCCGTTGGCTCTCTGGTGGGGCAAATCGGAAAAATCAAGGGGTGTCGCGTCGTTGGGATTGCGGGTAGCGAAGAAAAATGCCGTTGGCTTAAAGACGAGCTTGGCTTTGATGCCGCTATCAACTATAAAACTGAGTCTGTCCTCGAAAGCTTGCAGCAACATTGCCCGGACGGAATTGATGTTTACTTCGAGAATGTCGGGGGTGAAATCCTGGATGCTGTCTTAAAACTCATCAACCTCCGAGCGCGGATTGTCCTTTGTGGTCTAATCTCGCAGTACAATGCTACCCAGTTAGTGCCCGGGCCATACAATTTTGTCAACATCCTGATTAAGCGTGCGAAGGTCGAAGGATTTATTGTTCTTGACTATTTTAACCGCGCTCAGGAAGTTCTAGCGGATTTAGGCGAGTGGTACGCCCAAGGCAAGATTAAGTATCGGGTCGATGTAATTGATGGTCTTGAGAACGCTCCCCGCACGATTAACAAGCTCTTTAACGGCACGAATCAGGGCAAGCTGATCATCAAAGTTTCAGAGGAGTAGGGACGAAGCATTTCTGCTACCCCATATTTTTCGGTTCTGTCGCAAATACTTTATAACGTTGTTCAAATATTTGCTTTGTTGTAATTCAGTTTCTATCGAGAAGCAATAGGAGTCCCGCATGGAACGGTATTTAGGTGCATCTGAACATTTATATTGGCTCTACAACCAGTTTTATCCGATAGATTTTGCCACCGTTGCGAAACTTCAGGGACAATTTAGTTCCGAGCAACTTTCGACGGTGCTTAGGCAAGTTCAGCAACACCATCCGCTGCTGCGAGTCCGCATCGCCACTGACGCGATTGGACAGCCTAAATTTGTCGAAACCGACGATGAAATTCCGCTGCGGCTGGTTGCGAGAACGGATGATCGGCACTGGCAAGCAGAACTCGAAGTCGAACTGGCTCGCTCATTGGATTGGCAGGTTGCACCCTTACTGCGAGTTGTGCTGCTGCAATCGGGGGCTGAATCCGAACTGATGATTATTTGCCATCATGCGATCGCAGATGGGCTATCTGGCGTTTATCTGATGCGAGATATTCTCCAAGGGTTAGCAGGCAAAATATTTGAGCGATCGGAACTTTCTGCGGCATTATCGCTCGAATCAGCCATTCCTGGCATCGCACCCTCAAAAGAAACAACCGTTAAGCCCAAGGACTATCTACCACCCCTGTCTCGTCCTCCCCAACCTCACATTCACACCGTTGTCCTCTCTCCCGAACTCACCCAACAACTGATCCAACGCAGTCGAGCCGAACACACAACAGTACACGGTGCAATCAGTGCAGCGTTCTTGCTCGCGCTGACTCAGCAAGACGTTAAACTCAGCGATGTGATGCGATGTTTACACCCTGTCAATGTGCGATCGCAGCTATCCTTGCCGATGCCAGATGGAGTTGGGCTTTATCTGAGTATGGGTACAACGACTCATTCCCTTCAGGCAGATTCCGCGTTTTGGGACGTTGCTCGATCAGTCAAATCTCAACTCTCACAAATCGACATTGCCCAGCAGTTAGTCGAGGAGTGCCAGCTTCTACAACCTACAATGGCGAATCTCACCGATGTCACCGCTTTTGTTGAAGAAGTGCGATCGCAATATTCCTATCCACTGACCGTCACAAATCTCGGTCGCATCAATATGGCTCAACAGTACGGCGACATTCGGATTGAAGCACTCCAATTCCTTCCCCCTACAGGTGTAGTCGGGCGGGTTGTTGGCGTGGCGACCCTGGGCGATCGCCTTGCCCTCACGTTTACATCTACGCCATCAATGGATGTGGATCGTGTCCAGAGCGATCGGGCTGCAACTGCCTTTTTATCGGCAGGAGTGAAGCGTTTAGAACTTGCAGTAGTACAGGAAGTTGCATCCGAAGCTGCCTACCGCACATCACGCAACATTCTGAAGTCACAACCTTCCGCATCTCATCAATCACAAATTCGCTCTTCACCATAAGAATCTGACAAATCATTGTAAGAATTTGAAAGAAGTTGGGCAATGGAAGTCATTACCATTTAGATAGAAAGAACCAAAAGAATTCTACCCAGACAGTATCGCAAATAGAGCAATATACAACTGCCAAAGACTTGTACCACACAGATTGGAGTTGCTACAAACCCAATTGCGATCGCCTCGGTTGGGCGGGTACGCCATTGCGACAGTCACATTAATATTGGAGATCAAATCATGAACCAACCAGCAGATTTCTTCGTTCGTAGTGCAGTCCCGGAAACGACCCGATCTTATATGGGCGGTCTGTTGACTTTTCTCGCAACGTCCGCCGAGACCGGAAACCGCTCCTTTCTTCTAGAGGTGCAGACGGTACCGGGAGCCGAGCCACCACCCCATCTCCACTATGAACAGGATGAGGTGTTTTACATTCTAGAAGGTGAGATAGAGGTGTACTGCATGGGTCAGGTGAGAATAGCGCGGGCGGGCGAAATGGTCTTTTTGCCCCGAATGCAGGCGCACGCATTCTACTTCCTATCGCCCCTCCATTTCCTCGCTCTGGTGCAACCAGGAGGCATAGACGGGTACTTTGAAGCCATGTCAACTCCAGCGACCAGCATGGAAATCCCGGCAAACGCAACCACTTACGCGGAATCCGATCCTGCTGCCGCGATCGCGCTGGCTGCCAAGTACGGAGTTAAGATGCTAAATTCGGAAGAAACGGCGGAACTGCTGCCACACTACCCTGGCTTTGGGGTGCCGCGACTTGGTTAGAAGCATCACTCAACAGTCAATCAGCAACTTTCTACTCACCGAGATATAAAATATGAACACTGATTTGGATGAACGCGGTTTGCTTCGCGAGTTCTCTGGGGTTAATCGCAACGATATTCTCAGTGGTGGCGTGCAGATGATTCCTGTCGAGACACCAAAAGGGACATTCCGAGTCTGGACGAAGCGGATTGGCAATCACCCGACCATCAAAGTGCTGCTCCTGCACGGTGGCCCCGGCTTGACCCACGAGTATCTGGAGGCGTTCGACAGCTACTTTCCTGGAGCTAGTTTTGAGTACTACTACTACGATCAGCTTGGTTCCTACTATAGCGACCAGCCTGCGGAACCAGATCTGTGGGAACTGCCCCGCTTTGTAGAAGAAGTCGAACAGGTGCGGCAGTTTCTGGGGCTAGAGCAAGAGAATTTTTATCTTTATGGTCAATCATGGGGCGGGATTCTGGCGATCGAGTACGCCCTGAAATATCAACAGCACCTGAAAGGACTGATCGTTTCCAACATGATGGCTAGCATCCCCGCTTACAACGATTACGCCCAGCAGGTGCTAATGCCAGCGATGGCCCCAGAGGTCGCGGCTGAGATCGAGCAGATAGAAGCGCAAGCAGACTATGACAATCCGCGCTACATGGAACTGTTAATTCCACATCACTACGTTCATCATGTGCTGCGGATGCCGCCTGAACAGTGGCCGGAGCCGTTAAACCGCGCCTTCAAGCACCTCAATCCAGACATTTATGTGCCGCTACAAGGGCCGAGCGAACTGGGTGTCAAAGGAAAGCTCTTAAACTGGGATCGGACTGCCGACTTAGCAAAGATCGCTGTGCCGACGCTGGTGATCGGCAGCCGACACGACACGATGAACCCTGCACATCTGGAATGGATGGCAAAAACGGTTAGTCAGGGACGCTATCTCTTTTGTCCACAGGGCAGTCACTTGGCAATTTACGACGATCGGCAGGTTTATTTTGATGGTCTGATCCAATTTATTCAGGATATTGATGCAGGGATAGATGCCTAATCCTGTCTATGAACAGGTCTACGGCTACTTGATCGTTTGCAAAAAACGCACTGCTCTACATGCATCGGCTGCTGGGTTTCTACTCTATCAAAGAATGGGCTATCAACCGACGGCTTACTTTAGAAGTTATAGCGATTGAATCACACTTCAGGGATGTGAAGTTGTAGATACGACATGGAAAGGAGAAACGATGACAATTACGCCTAGTCAGAACAAAACTTTGTTCCACGAACTTGCAGCACTGCTTACAGGGCAGCTTTTCTTCCCGGATGACGCTGGCTATGAACAGGTGCGCCAACTCTGGAATGGCAGAGTGAAGACCCAACCTGCTGCGATCGCTCGTTGTTTGACTGTGGAAGATGTGATTCATACCCTTCGCTGGACGCGGGCACACGGTCTGCCACTCTCAGTTCGAGGAGCAGGACACGACTTTGCCGGACGAGCGCTGGCTCAGAATGGGATCGTGATTGATCTCTCCCAGATGAAAGCCGTTACTATTGATCCGGACAAACGCACAGCCCAAGTTGAAGGTGGAGCAACAGCAGGCGACCTGATTGAGGCAGCAGAGAAATATGGATTGGCAACCACTACAGGAACCGCCTCCCTTGGGATGTCTGGATTTACCCTGGGAGGAGGCTACAGTCCTCTGATGGGTGTTTATGGACTGGGTGTCGATAACCTGCTCTCCGCACAGGTCGTCATTGCGGACGGGCAACTTGTGACCGCAAACGCCCAAGAATATGCAGACCTGTTTTGGGGACTGCGCGGCGGCGGTGGTAATTTTGGTATTGTGGTTTCCCTGGAGTATCGCCTGCATCCCTTGACAACAGTGCTATCGGGTATGTTGTTCTATCCTCTGGAGCAAGCCAGAGCAGTGTTTCGACAGTTCAATGAGTTCATCGCCACAGCACCCGATGAATTAACGATTCAATTTGGGTTCATCCAAACGCCAGAGGGTCAGACGGTTTTGTTGCTCTCACCGACATATTGTGGCGCGCTGGAAGCAGGCGAGCGGGCGATCGCTCCTCTGCGGACATTTGGCACATTGCTGGTCGATCAGGTGCAACCCGTCACCTATAACGCTCTGATTCATCGAGCAGAGATCGCTCCAAAAGGTCGCCACTACTACTCTCAAACCCAGTCACTTAATGGTCTTCAGACCGAGGCTATCGAGGTGCTGATCGAGCAGGGACTGCCATTTTCTTCCCCATTTTCTATGATTGGGCTGATTAACTTTCATGGAGCTGCGAGTCGCGTAGGTGCGTATGAAACCGCTTTTGCGCTGCGTCAGGATCATCTGCTGGTTAACATCCTCGCAGCTTGGGAACCCCAGTCTCCAGATGAAGAGCAGCGGCATATCCAATGGGCACAGAACATCTCACGCTCCCTTGCACCTTATGCCTTCAAAGGGGGATATATCAATCTCTTGGATCAGGAAGAACAGGAGCGTGTTCCGCTTACCTTCGGGACGAACTATGAGCGCTTGCTCGACCTGAAACGGAAATACGATCCAGATGATGTCTTTCGATTGACCGTTGGACATCTTGCACTGTAGAAAGCCATTGCCTACACCTGAAGCGATGAAGCTAGGACATTTGAGTTACATCATTTCTAGTCAAAGCAAAGGTGCAATTTCTCCACCGCTTAACCCCCAATCTCTGACCGAAGAGGACGCGGAGAGTGAAAGACGCGGTGAGGCAGTCGCAGACAAGCGCGGTTCCCGTCGGTTGCGTTAGCGACGTACTCCTTCGGAGAAGCAAGCTACGCGTCAGCGTCTCACGCCACTTGCTCCACTTGGGGAAACCTCAAGACCGCAGTGGCTCCCCTTGGGAGAAGGAGCGTCACTGCCGTTAGCGCAGCGTAAAGCCTGCGGCATGGCTTCGCTTAGAGCGAGTCTTCGAGCGTCATCCGAAGGGCGACGCGGAGAGTCGCCTGTGTATAAAGGTTCGACTTCGTAGGTTTCAAGAAAGCGACTTGAGTCGTCAAGAAGAACAAACACATTCCTTGCTAGAATCCCCTGGCTTTAGACATGGGGTGTCTCCGTGTCTCCGTGTCCCCGTGTCTCCTTCAATCTCATCTACTCATTCTTGGTTTTCTTCTCATGAAAGTTACTCATTCCCTGATTTCAAGTCTGATTGTGGCTTCTACCTTTGTTGGAGTGGCGATCGCTACTGTTAACCAATCCGCTCACCAATCCGCGTCTGAGGCTCAATCCACAGAGAGCGCTACTCCTCTCCCTACGATTACCTCTCCCCTCACCATCAATGGCATTGGTCCAGTGCGCGTGGGGATGACCCTTGTCCAAGCCGAACAAGCAGCAGGTATTCCCTTTTCAGTGCCGGATCTCGGCGACAATGGCTGTGGCTATTCAAAGCCCCAGGGCATTGAAAACTTGCTGTTCATGGTAAGAGGCAACCAAATTGCTCGCATCGATGTGGTACGCAACAGCACAATCAAAACGCTGAACGGTGCGGGCATTGGCGACACCAGAGGCAAAATTGAAGCGATGTATCCTAGACTGATCAAAGTGACACCGCACAAATATGTTCAGGGTGGTCATTACCTGACCTACATACCCCCCAAGGTGAGCGATCGCAAATACAGCATCGTGTTTGAAACCAATGAAAACGACGTTGTGACTCGATTTCGATCGGGCAAGCTTCCAGAGGTAACCTGGGTTGAAGGCTGCTTTTAAGGGTGAGTGTATGAAACCGCTTTTGCGCTGCGTCAGGTTCAGTTGTGGGAGATATTTTCACTTTCAAGGCAGTCCCAATGAAAAAATTTCATCACCATGCATGAAAAAGGTATCTTCCTCTGCACCCCACACCCCACACCCTACACCCCTGTTTCAAGTCAGTGAGCGAAGACACCAATGGGCAATACACCCTTGCCGAGTTGCGAGTTGATCCTGAAATTGGCCCGCCGCCGCATATTCATCATCGAGAAGATGAAGCGTTCTACATCCAAGAAGGCGAATTGGAGTTTCAACACCAACCAACGCGCCAAGATGTTGGTTTGGTATATGCCTGCGGGAATTGAGAAATTCTTTGCCGAAGTTGGTATTCCAGTAGACAACCCGGACGCTCCATCACAGCATTGTAAATTTAAAGGAAGTAAATCATGACTGAAGTAGAAACACCACAGATATCAGAAATTGAAGTGCTAGCATCGGGTCTAGACAGTCCGCGTAAGCTGAGTTTTGGCCCAGATGGGGCACTGTATGTCGCAGAAGCTGGACGTGGGGGAACAGGAGCTAGTGTGCCATCTCCAAGTATACCGGGCGCGTCTTTGTTCTATGGCGCAACGGGTGCGATCGCCCGCATTCAAAACGGGAATGTGGAACGAGTTGTCACCAAACTCCCCTCGCTAGCATTACCCGATGGATCGGATGCATCAGGTGTGAGTGACATTGAGTTTGATGCTGATGGTAATGCCTATGCGATCGTCGGTCTTGCTAGCGATCCAGCGAATCGTGATGAAATTCTGGAAGTGCCTGATTTTAGTCAGTTGATTGCGATCGATAACTTTGACGGTGGTGCTGACTGGACAAGACTCAGAGATTTTGGAGCGTATGAGCAAAACAACAACCCCGATGGGCAAGATGTCGTTACCAACCTCTATGACTTGCTCATTGAGGACAATACGGCCTATGTAGTCGATGCAGGTGCGAACGATTTGCTCAGTCAGCGTGCTTTTGGCGGCGAACTGACTCTAGAAACAGTCTTTCCGATTTATACCACGACCGATCCGCTCACGGGTGAATCAGTGGTGCGGCAGCCTGTCCCTACCTCAGTCGCCGTTGGCCCGGATGACGCGCTCTATGTCGGCGAATTGACTGGGTTTCCTTTTCAAGCAGAAACAGCACAAATTTATCGCATCAATGCTGAAGGTCAACCGGAAGTCTATGCAGGCGGGTTTACGCATATCGTCGATTTAGCCTTTGACAAGTCCGGCGGTCTGTATGTCCTGGAATATGATGCGAATGGACTGTTGAATGAAGGTGACGCAGGTGCGCTGATCTATGTGTCTCCCGATGGTAAAACTCGCACCACGATCGCAGACGATGAACTCACGAATCCGACGGGTTTAGAAATCGGTGCTAACGGTGATATTTACATCTCTAATAAAGGCTTTGTTGCCGGAGAGGGAGAGGTACTGCGGTTGAGCTTGGAGCAAGAGACATGCTTCGATCCCGACCCGATTTATCACCAGGTGAAGCACTACCCAACCACAATTACCGCTGATGGCGAAAAAGCCGATGTGTATTATCCAGTGCTGCCCAATTCAACGCCGGATCAACTGCCGATTGCGCTGATGCTGCAAGGTGCTTTAGTCGATAAAGCAGACTATTCTAACTATGCCGAAATAGTTGCCAGTTATGGATTTGTGGTCGTGGTTCCTAACAATGAGCGGACGGTAACTGCACCCGATGGTCAAACGGTGACGGGTTTACTTGCTGAACAAAGGCAAGTGAATGAGGTGCTGGATCAGATGAAAGTGGAAGATGCCGATCCGACTTCACCGATTTTTGAAATTGCCGATACCGATACACTAGGACTCCTGGGACACTCGTTTGGCGGAGCTGTCGGATTAGGCGCAACCCAGGACGAGATTTGCATACCCGGAATTTGCTCACAAGACTACACACTGCCGCCCCAGTTGCAGGCAGGTATTTTCTATGGCACTAGCTTTCGCGATCAGCAGACTGGAGAATTTTTGCCGCTCGATAACGAAGGAATCGCCGTCGGGCTGATTCAGAGCAATTTGGATGGCGTGATTCCACCGCTCAATAGTCAAACAACTTACGATCGCATTCTCAACCCGCCCAAAATCTCAGTGACCGTAGAAGGTGCGAACCACTATGGCATCACCAACGTTGACAATTTTGAGCGGGAGCCAAATAGACCCACCTTAGGCCAAACCACGGCAACTGAGACGATCGGACGCTGGAGTGGATTATTTTTGCGATCGCATCTTCTTGATGATCGAGGTGCATTTGATTATATCTACAGCACTGGCGACAATCTCGATCCGAATGTGAATGTGATTAGTCAAACTCCAGTGTATTGATTCATTCCTAGTCAAAGTAAAGGAAGCTGAGAAATGTGGAAATCATTTGATATAGACATTCCCCTCTAAAGTTTATGGATTCCGATCATGTTGGTGTTGACGGGTTGACAGGTGGACGAGAACGGACTGAGGCAGAAGATTGATGTTGCTGCGAGCAAGTGAATTTGAACTGACGCAAGTAATTCGGATTCCCTCAATGGTCAGCATCATTGAAGCGGTGAAGCCCTGAGTTAGTTTGGAATACAGCAATTCTAATTTTGTCTCATGAACGACTACCGCGCTATTACACATTCACTCAATAGGAGCAATTTCATGACACAATCTTTCTGGCTTTTTGGTTCTTGCCTCACCATCCTTGCCGATCGCACTACAACCGACGGACAGTACGATCTGATCGAAGGCTACTTTCCACCTGGTACACAGACTCCTCCTCATCGCCACACTCGCTATTCCGAACAGCTATACGTGCTGGAAGGAGAG
This sequence comes from Desmonostoc vinosum, assembly GCF_059505385.1. Classification (NCBI taxonomy): domain Bacteria; kingdom Bacillati; phylum Cyanobacteriota; class Cyanophyceae; order Nostocales; family Nostocaceae; genus Desmonostoc; species Desmonostoc vinosum. Next base: position 2,749 of record NZ_JCACKM010000103.1, on the reverse strand, counting down.
TTCACGGTTTGGGCAGGTGAGAAAAAAGTTGTACTCAGCACGGGTGAAAGCTTCCTGATTCCGGTTGGCACACCTCATGTCGTTGCTGCGATCGGTGATAAACCTGCTCATGGGTTGGTGATTGCTGCGCCCAGTGCTTTTGCTTGGTTGATTGCCGCAACGGGGACGCAGGATAAGGCAGAAACACCAGACATGGCGCTGTTTGATCGCATTTCTGCCGAGATTGGCGACGAGATTTTGGGGCCACCCGGAACCTTACCCTCCGCTGCCACAAAAACGTAGTAAGTCTATTGCAGATAGCCAAGGAGAAACCTTCAATGTCATTAGAACAAAACAAAGCCATTGTCCTCCAATTCTACAAAGCTGTTAACCAAGGAAATTTAGAGCAAGCCAAGGAGATTCTTGCTCCGAACATTGTTGTTCATACAATGACGGGATCGGTTATACGCGGTGGTGATAACTTTTTTGAACACCTACAGATGGCGCGCTCTGCGTTCCCAGATGTTTACTACACGATTGAAAATATGATTGCTGAAGACGATAAAGTTGTTAGCCACGGAACGTTTACGGGTACTCATTGCAGAGAGTTCCTTGGTATTCCGCCGACGGGCAAGCAGGTGAAATTTTCAATCGTACAGGTTGACAAACTAGCAGATGGCAAGCTTGTCGAACATCGGACGATAGGTGATTCACTGACTATGTTGCAGCAGTTACGCGCTCTAAATCTGGTATAGCCTACATTGCAACCTGTTTGCGGACAGACACTAGTACAGGTCGGCGGAAATAAACATACCATTCAAAACAGCCAGAAAGCCCAAAATTAAAATCTTTTGACTTTTGACTTTTGACTTTTGACTTTTGACTTCCGCCTTGCGGTACTAGCATTTAACTGCGCCATTAGCCAGTAAAAAAACAGGGAGTTAAACAATAGACGGCGTTACTGAATTGGTGTAGAAGAAATTAGGAAAGAGATGATGAACGAAAACGAAGCAATTTACGATTGTGTCATTGTCGGTGGCGGATCTGCCGGACTCAGCGCGGCACTGCTTTTGGGCAGAGGTCGCCGCCGAGTGTTAGTCTGCGATAAAGGCAATCCGCGCAACGCTTGGGCCCACGAGTCACACAATTTTTTCACCCGCGACGGCATCAGCCCGCAAGAACTTTTGAACATCGGACGCGACCAACTCAAACCCTACAAAAGTGTCGGATTTCAAGCGATCGGAGTCAAGCAAATCAAACCATCCGGCAACCAATTTGACGTTGTATTCGAGGATGGCATAATGAAAAAATCGCGCAAAATTTTGCTGGCTTTCGGGGTGATTGATGAATTTCCAGACATCGAAAACTTTGGTGAGTTTTGGGGCAAAAGCGTTTTTCATTGTCCGTATTGCCACGCTTGGAAAGTGCGTGACGAACCGCTTGCCGTTGTCGGAAATGGTGAAACTGGCATCGAAATGGCGGCGCTGCTGAAAAACTGGAGTGCCGATTTAGTCCTCTGCACCAACGGCGAAGCCGAGCTAACCGCCGATCAAAGGAAACTGCTGGAAAACCATAAAATCATTGTCCGTGAAGAGAAAATCGTCCGACTCGAAGGCGATAACGGACGATTGGAAACCATTGTTTTTGAAACGAGCGAAAAAATTGCGTGTCACGGAATGCTGATACGACCAAAGCAAAAGCTTCGCTCAGACTTAGCTGAAAAATTAGGCTGTGAGTTGAATGAATTCAATTTAATCAAGACTACCAATGTTTTTCACGAAACCAGCGTCAAAGGCGTTTATGCGGCAGGTGACATCACTTCACCCATGCAAGCGATCGCCGTTTCTGTTTTTCAGGGTAGCGTTGCCGCCAGCGGCTTAAATCACTCCCTGATTGCGGAAGACTTCGTCTAAATCAAGGTAGTTTCTACCTTCTCAAGCAATGTACTTGCGTTGTAAAGCAGTGTTCGTACCTGGGTTAAGTTGTTGCGCCGTTCGATACCAGATTGTGCTTCTATATACCGTACATCATGCTGATGGCTGAGGTGAATTACCCGTACTTGTTGTTCTTTCTCTGAAGGCGCAAATATTGCGTTTTCGGCGGTTAGTTTATAGTACGAGTACGTACCACTGGGGCGTTTGACATTGTATATGTGGAGTGATGAAATTTGGACAACGCAGTTACAAGGGTTTGGGGCAACTAGATTCGCGCATAAAGTGAAAACTATTGTGGGGCAAAGATTTATGAGTGCGATTCGTTCTGTTATTCGGAACGAAGTAACCCGTCAAGCGCTCTCAGGTGGTCGAATACCTGAGAAGGTGCTAACCGGATGCCCTGACGGGCAAGATTGAGTAAGAAGCGAACGCTTGGCTGTAATGGTCAAGATAGGCTGACGTACTCACGATGATTTGGTAGGAATGGTCGCATTAGGAAGTACATATGTCTAAAACGCTGAGAAATCAGACGGTGGAATGGAACGAGATAAACTGGCGAAAGCTGGAAAAGAACGTTTATAAGCTTCAGAAAAGAATATTCCAAGCCTCTAGTCGTGGTGATACTAAAGCAGTACGCAGACTCCAAAAAACCTTGATGAGGTCTTGGTCTGGAAAAGCCTTATCTGTCCGCAAAGTAACCCAGGATAATCAAGGCAAGAAAACCGCAGGTGTTGACGGAATTAAATCCCTAACTCCCAAGGCTAGACTTACTTTGGTTCTAAGAGCTGATTCGTAAAGAAAATCTAAAGAAAGCTGAATCCGGCTTTGTTGAGGTT
>NZ_JCACKM010000102.1:0-25535 GCF_059505385.1 Desmonostoc vinosum | reverse complement strand
TGCCACTCTTGAAATGTACGGAGTTTTTTCAAAAATCAAATAGGATTCCTATAGATTTATATCAGTATTCAAATTGCATCTCTCCGTCTTTGCGTCTTTCTAGGGAACCGAATCATACAACTTAAAAGTGCAACAGCTTACTTCAGGTAATCGGCACGTATTCTCAAGTTTCTTTAAATTGTCTTTTGCGATCGCCCCAAAAACAAGACAATCGCCCATGTCATAAATCACACAACGAAAGCATAAAAATCTCCTTCCAATTCCCCATTCCCCATTTCAAGACATGGATCAAAATTGGGCAAACTAAATCAGAATCAACACGGCTACTGTTGAACATTTGAGAGTCGAAATTTTCTATGTCAGATCCCAACATTGGTCGCTTACTCGCCAAACGCTATCAACTTCAGGAGTTAATCGGTACTGGAGCAATGGGTAGGGTTTATCGTGCTAAGGATATTTTGTTGGGAGGTGTACCTGTTGCTGTGAAGTTTCTTGCCTTGTCAATCCAAAATGAAAAAATGCGATTGCAAGACCGTTTTGAGCGAGAAGCAAAAACCTGTGCTTTATTGGGGCAAAAAAGTATCCACATTGTCCGAGTCATGGACTATGGCGTAGATGAAAATAAAACTCCTTTTTACGTCATGGAATACTTACAGGGACAAAATTTGAGCAGTATTGTCCGTAAGCAACAACTGCCTTTAACAAGATTTCTCAGCATGGTACGCCAAATCTGCTTAGGATTACAATACGCCCATCATGGCATCCCGGTTGATGGCACAATCTGCCCCATCATTCACCGCGATATCAAGCCCAGCAATATGCTAGTGATTCAAGACCCTAGTTTTGGAGAGTTGGTTAAGATCCTCGATTTTGGTATTGCTAAGTTAATTCAGTCCGACGGCGATCACACAAAATTCTATCTGGGAACGCTGGCTTATTCTTCTCCTGAACAAATGGAAGGCAAAGAATTAGATAACCGCGCCGATATCTATAGTTTGGGTGTGATGATGTTTGAGATGCTCACAGGCAAAATGCCATTAATTGCACCAACTCACTCTTTTGGGGCATGGTATAAAATACATCACTATCAAAAACCACGTTCTTTCGCTGAGGTTTCCCCCGGATTGGAAATACCTCAAGAAGTGGAAAATTTAGTCATGAGTTGCCTAGCTAAAGCAGCAGGCGATCGCCCCCAAAATATAGGTGAAATTCTCAAGGTTTTAGTATCTGTAGAACAGCATGACCAAAAACACAAATTTAGACAAGACAGTCTTGAACTGGCTCATGCTACTACGCTTAACCTTGAGCTAGAACAGAAAACGAAAGCCGCTCTTCACATATCCCTATCAAATAATGAAATTGCTCGTGCAAGTTCCTGGCCCCAAAATAAACCAATTGCTGATATAGTTTTTCCTCAACCCATCCTCACCAATGGAGAAGTTTTAGCAGCTTTGTGGGTAATGTTACCATACCTAGAAATTCAAAAGCGCTTAGTCTGTACCCGCTACAATCAATTTTTGTTCATCTCTCTTCCCCACCCCATGCTGCTATGGATTACTGTCATTTACAACCGCAAGCATGGCGCTAAGTGGCTACCTTACTACCTTGACCTCAAAACTAGCCTTGGTCAAGAAATTACTCGCTTATTACAGCACACAGGCTATTATCAATTACTATTCTTTGCTAGAGAAACTCCCAACCGCTGCGCCCATGTTCTACTTTCGAGTATCGCTCCTGCCCAACGTCAACGACTACAAGAGTGGATAGCAAATAGCAACACCTTAGTGTCTTCAACTGACCCTCAAATCAGCAAAAACTTACTCAAAAATGAGTATGAAAAAATTAAGCCGAAAATTCTGGCAAGATTGGAAAGTATTGATACAGACTCTCCATACGACCTTTCCGGCTCTTAGGGATTTGTAAATCAAAAAGTATCCCATTGCTTTTAGGGTAGGGAGCAAGGGGAGATAAAGTTGTGTTGATGGGCTTGAAATTCTTTACTTACTATGTGTGGCAATCTTCCAATGGCAAACGTGCATTTGCTAGTAGCGATGGATCTTCTGTACTAAGAATCGAAGATCCAGAAGAATTTGAAAAAGAGGTGATAGTAAATACTTATGGATCATCCCTAATCCCAGCGCAAGCGGAAGAAAGATGCAAAAGAGATGTAAGTCTACATGGACTTGAAGAAAGCTTATGTTCGTAAAAAAGCGAACGGGACTTTTGAATGTGTAGGTAAACAAGGAGAAACATAAATAAAATGAGTGAACAACAATTCTTGCAAAGCCCCGGCACACATTTTGTACAAATGCCATGTTTTGATACTGACTCTCAAGCTAATTTGCGTAGTGGGGTTATCTTAATTAGCCCGCTAACTGCCAAAGAATCAGTAGATAAATTCTTAACCCTGTTTTGTCAGTTTGGGAGAAGCCTATCGCTGAAAGCCTTTTGGAGCTTTAGTTTTAAGCTTTTGGTTATAAATTTTAGTTACTGTTAGAAAATAAAGGCTCAAAGCTAGATTGGATGAAAGTTTCAGAATCTTGCTTTGATTATTACTTTCCGAGAGTGACATAAAAGGGTTAAAAACTGAAAGACACATTGCTCATTATGAACTTGCGACTACTTACACTGTAGGGTGCGAAGGTCAAGAAAAACATATTTGGGATTTTAGTCACCACGAAGTCTATGAGCCAATAGACACAAAACTTCCTTCAGTAGTTATTCTTCGCTATCGTCGTAGATATTATGAGCCTGTCAATCAAGAGCAGGTTATCAAAGATTGCATGAAAGAGAATGTAGCAACGGAGCTTCAAACAGCATAATGAAGCGTACTGTTAGCATTCCAGTTGATCTACCTAAGACAAGGTTTTTACCTTTAATGAATCAGTGTGCAGAAATTGCCAAGAATGTCAGGGATGACTATATTCTCTCCTCTACCCAGCGCAAAGTCGAGCCAGCGCTGCGAGAGGGTCTCCCTCCGCAGGCGACTGGCGTCGGAGCGGAGGTTTCCTCCGATCTGAACTTTGTAAGAGAAGGGACAGAGGAGCAGGCATCAGTCAATATGCCAGATGTTTCGACCGATTCTATCGGTCAGTTACAAGCCCCATCCCCTTGTGGGTGGGGCGGTTGACTCCTTGGAGTTCCCTGGAAATATGTGTCAATTAACTACATATAATACAAAAGCGGAGTTGATCAGATATGTAAACTTTTATAAACAAAATATGTATATAGTTGTCAGTTCTAGTTATAAAAAGTATGTACGCTAAAAATGCTGGCTATAAAAGCTAAGCTAGCGTAAATTTACCTCTGTAAAAACTTCAGGGGATAATTTTCGTTAAAAATAAAGTTTCATGCGAACAGATGTGTGAAAGAGTTAGCTAACTCACATAGAAAGTTTAGATTGAATCCTGCGGTAAATTTAGACTTGGTGACGTTAAAGTTAAAGGTTTTGCTAGGTGTGAATTTAGAAAGTAACTTAAACTCTTGAACTTAGTTTTTAGAACTACTTATCGAAGTTGACGCCCCGGCATCCCCAGCTCATTTCCTCCTTGGAACCGAGCAAGAGAAGGAGGTCGCCCACTGCGACACTAGAAAAACTCTATGCCATAGTGGAACCGGAATCTATGCCCCACTGGTGTTTGAGTAGTTCTTTATAAGTAGCCTCGCGCACTACCATTTGCTCATAAAGCTTGACTAAGAAGTCTTTAGCTTGGTCGTGGCTCATGTGCTGCACTTGAGAAGCAAATGAGTGGATACTGAATTGCTGTTCCAAAGATAGTTGAATTGGGTTGCTCATAATAAACTCCGAAAAAAACAACGCGTAAAGGTGATCTATCGATAACAGAAGTCCAAAAAGAATGATGTTTGGGATGACATCTGTCTTGCATTTGTACCTCCGTATTAAGAAAGATAACAAGTGTGTGACAGTTTGCCCATATCCTAAGTATTGACTTTTTCTGCTATGAACGCTTGCACCTGATTCTACTGATATATATCCCAAGTCCGCTGAAGCGGATTCCGGGAAAATTTACGGTTTGTACAAACAGACAAGTGACGCTGACTTATATACCCCATAGCTTTTTAGACCTGTCCACATAAGGATAGGCTGAGCTATACTTCCTTGCTTGTGGGAGCAAGAAAGATATAAGGTAGTAAATGTGCATTATATTCGCTCTACCTTATTAGGTGCAACATGTCAAGTAAGCAATTTATGTAAATTAGCCTCCTGAGTTAACTTTGGAGGCTAAAAATATTTGTATCAAGTTGTTAGCTGGAAAAATGCTCAGATTGAACAAATTGATGAGTATATGTACTAATTGGGGAGTCGGGATTAGGGGTAATGGGGACGCGCTTACGCAAAGAAAGTTTCTCCCTCATCTCCCCCATCTCCCCCATCTCCCTCATCTCCCTCATCTCCCCCCACTCCCCACTCCCGACTCCCGACTCCCCATTCTCAAGACGATATATTTAAAATATTTAAATATATTTTTATGAATTCATCTGAATTTTTACCAACGCAACCAGTTATTTTAGGGTTTGATCCAGGTCGGGATAAGTGCGGTTTAGCGGTGATGGGACTGGATCGGCAAGTCCATTATCACCAAGTTGTGGCTGCAAATGAAGCGATCGCTGCCATTGAAACACTCCGTCAAAAGTTCCCCATCTCTTTGCTGATCATGGGCGACCAAACTACAGCCAAGCGGTGGAAACAGCAATTACATCAGGAGTTAGCAGACCAGTTGAACATCATTTTAGTAAATGAGCGCTACACTACCCTAGAAGCACGCGATCGCTACTGGCAGATGTACCCACCCAAAGGACTAACAAAGCTATTGCCACAAGGTATGCGGCAACCACCACGACCAATAGATGACATCGTTGCCATCCTATTGATTGAAAGATACTTAAATCGCCTCACAGAATCAGCTAACTGATACTTCGACTCCTTTCGACTTCGCTCAGTACAAGTCACTGATTAACTACAGCTCCGCCCGAATAGTAAAAGCATAATCTCCTCCCGGCTCTAGTTGATAATCTTGTTGTTCCAAAAAGCGACCAAGAGGTTCTTTAATTAAGGCACGACCTTGAGAAGGCTTAACAGAAAGTTCTCCCCGGCGGAAATGCCACTGGAAGTGCCACTCAAAGTCTCCCGCGCTTACTTCACCTTCAAGGAAGCCATGCTGCCAAGATTGGCGAGTAACTCTAACATGGGCAATAGTTTCTGGCAGACGCTTAGCACTCACAATGCTTGATGTCAAGTGTAGGACAAAAGCCTAATACACAGGCTATTTATTTTATTTACCAAACATAGCCCAAATAGACAAACTGACTAAATGAGTATTTATGGGAGTGGGGAGTGGGGAGTGGGGGGATGAGGGAGTGAGGGGACGCGCTTACGCGGAGAATAATGACAATTCTCCAATTCCCAGTCCCTAATCCTAATTCAAAAATTCAATATATCTATCGATTCTTCTATTTGTAACTCTAAAATTCTTTCTCGTGTATCTTTGTGTTCTTCTAACTTGCCTTCTTTCCAATAGAAGTTTGCTGCTTGCTGAAAATCTTCAATTGCTGCTGGCTTATCTCCGACTCCAAAACGAGCATTAGCACGATTGTAATAAGCATCGGCATAATTAGGATTAATCTCTATTACTCTGGTATAGTCTGCGATCGCCTCTTCATAGTTTCCTAGATCAGAATGAGCATTACCACGGTTATAATAGGCGTCGGCATAACTAGGATTAATCTCTATTGCTTGAGTATAATCTGCGATCGCTCCTTCGTAATCTCCTAAATCAGAGCGAGAATTACCACGGTTTTTGTAGGCGACAGCATCATGAATATCAATCCTGATTATTTGTTTAGCTTTTTGTTCAGATCCTAGAAGATGACGAGCAAGACTACGGTTTTTGTATGTGAGTGCATAATCGGGATTAATGCGAATTGCGTGAGTGTAATCTTCAATCGCTCCTTGGTTATTTCCTATTTGATAAAAAGCATCAGCACGGTTTTTATAAGCTATCGCGATATTGGGATTAATGCGGATTGCTTGAGTATAATCCTCAATGGCTGCTTCGTATTCTCCTAATTGATATCGAGCTAAACCTCTTCTGTTATAAGCTTTAGCATTGTCAGCAGTAAGATGAATTGCCTGAGTATAATCTTCAATTGCTACTTCGTAATCTTCTAAGTAATAATGAGCTAAACCTCTTTTATAGTAAATATCACTGGCATCAGGATTAATTTCTAAAGCTTGAGTATAATTGATGATTGCTGCTTCATATTCTCTTTTTTCTAAACATTCATTACCCAGTTTCAAATAAAGCCAATGCAAATCTTCATTACGGTTGTGATGGTGTAAATAGCTTTGTGTATCTGAGTAAATAGGAGATTTGAGCAACTGTTCTTTTGTTTGTTTAGAGAAAGATTCCTGTTGATGATCATGATAAATTTGAGTTTTTTGCTTGGAAGATTGTATTTGCTCTAAATAGCAGCATAAACCACCACCATACAATAATTGCTCTATTCCAAAGGAAATTTTACCAGTTCTTAACTTAATCATATTAGTTGGGAGAAAGCCAGCTAAGAAAAGGTGATATTCCGGTTGTGCTTCGTTGACTTCTTCTTGAATCAAAATGCAAACTACGACTACGTTTTTTTCAACTTCCTCTGAACTAATTGTCCATCTAATTTTGTCGAAACTGCCATGACGAGATTTAACTTCAATGCCAATTGTGGGATCGGAAGTTAGGGTAAAATCAACCTTCCCATCACCACCAAATCGTTTTTCATAATCAACTTCAGTAATCAAATTGGCTAAACGTTCTTTGACAACCTCTTCACCTAACTTGCCTTTGAGATTGTTGATAAAAACGTCTCGAACTGAGGACGTGCGTTTATATTTCTCTGCCATCTGCCAACAAAATTCTCGTAGTGATTTTAACCTTTCTCCAGAGATGATGGTTAATTCACTATATTGACTTTCTGTTTCACAATGCAGCAAACAACCAGATGTTAACCTTTTAATAAAATCAGACTGTAGCGATCGCAGCAGGGTAATCCAGTCCATTTATAGTTCTGCGAATCTTTTAATTAGATTATTTTATAGAAATATCCCAGTGGCGTAAACCTGGTATTTTTCACAGGTTCTAAAAAAAGTAAAGACGCTCTGCTTCAAACCCAGTCCCCAATCCCTAATCTCCAGTCTCTTTTACGCGTCTTGGCTCTTAGGTAACTGCTAAGTTATTCCCTGCTGTGGTTGTGACAATTTGACGCACTTGAGCATTAGTGAGGTTACTCTTAGCACTCAGCATTAAAGCAACCACCCCAGTAACATGGGGAGTTGCCATAGATGTTCCCCTTTTAAACCCATAATCATTACCTGGAAGCGTCGAATAAATACCAATTCCGAAATCGTTGTCTCCTGTAAAGTATGCTCCAGGGGCTGTAACGTAAGCTAGTGGCGTCGTTCCAGCACGATGAGAAAAGTCAGTCAGCGTTCTATTGTAGTATACTGCTCCAACAGCAAGCCCCCACTTGGTTGCATATTTAGCAGGATACTTTGGTTCTCCACGTACAGAGATTGGATCTTGTGAGCCAAAATCATAATTCCCTGCTGCTGAGACGATAATTGCTCCTTTGTTTACAGCATATTGAATTGCTAAGGATAGCTCACTAATATCAGGACTGATTAAACTGAGGTTAATGATTTTAGCGCCATTATCCACTGCATAACGAATACCGTCGGATACGGCATTACCCGTGGAATTACCTTGATTGTCAAAAACTTTGACGGGCATAATCTTGGCGTCATAAGCAATACCCGTCACACCAAAGTCATTTTTGACAGCAGCAATAGTACCAGCAACGTGAGTACCATGACTGAAGCCATCTAAGGTATTGTTGTTTTTGTCAATGAAGTTCCAACCGTAAACGTCATCAATATAGCCGTTGCGATCGTCATCTTTGCCATTGCCAGCAATTTCTTGACGATTCTTCCAGATATTAGCGCTCAAATCTGGGTGATTGCGATCAACGCCACTGTCCACTACTGCTACAACAATACCCTTACCGGTGTATCCTTTTGCCCAAACCTCTGGTGCTTTAATCAAATCAGCTCCCCAATTATCACCACCTAAGCTAGACACATCAGGAAATGGACTTTTGCCGAGTGTTTTAGCCACTGCGGCAGCGGCGTTAACCAAACCATAACCAGTAATGGAGTTAAAACCGCCACCATCAATGGGTGTTAGAGTAATTCGTTGCGTATTGTAGGCATAGTTGTTATTTTCATTGCTTTCGGCAATCTCTCCTAGTCCATCGGCTGTAAACATTAAATAATATTTACCAGCGGTAATGGTGGTGTCGATATCCCAAGATATGGACTGTGAAAATACAGCAGAAGGCGCAAGACTGGGAATTAAATCAGTGCTGTAACCAATGGGGATATCATCGTCATTGCCGATGGTTGTGTCTCGAGAAAGTGAAAAAGCTGTTTTACTAGCACCAGCACTACCATTACCTTGATTTTTTACCTCATAGGTGAATTCAAGCTTAGTACCAATGGCTACGCTAGCAGGAATGACAATATTCTGTATTATGAGGTCTGGGGCAGTAATTTGAATAGCTTTGGCAATGACGTTGTTGCTTTCGTTGCTTTCAGCAACCTTGCCATTGGCGTCAGCTTGGTAAAGTAGATAATATTTGCCTGCGGCGATGCCATTGCTAATGATAATGTTGGCTGTCTCTGTGCTGTAGGCACCTGCCGCAATACTGTTAATAGCATCAGCACTCAACAACACATCATCTGTGTTGTAAGCGTTATCCTTGGATAAGTAAAATTTAGTGGTACTGGCATCAGCACTACCATTACCTTGATTTCTCACTTGATAGCTGAGTTTAACAGTACTGCCAACAGACGTTAAAGTCGGATTTACAGCATTTTGTATTATCAAGTCGGCTTTATCAACGGTGATGGCTTGGACTAAAATATTGTCGCCTTTGTTGGTTTTAGCAACTCTACCATTAGCATTGGCAGCAAGAGCGCTTATTTGAGTAACACTTTGGTTACTTTGACTACTTTGCTCCAGATTTGAATATTTATTATCTTCAGGAGTAGAACTACTGCGATTTATTGATGACAATATATTTCCACCACGCAGAGGAGTATCAAAAATATTCGCCTGCTCATTGGATATGAGGGTAGTGTTGATACCGTTCTCTCTAGTAAAAGATGTTGAATTATTGGTGAAAGACATAAGCAGTTTTACTTAAATAAATTAAGGAAAGTCACATGCAAATAAATACTTAAATCCTTTTGAATCAAAGGTTTTAGCTATAAATTTATATTGGTGTTAAGAGTAGTGATAGTTAGTGTAATAAGCTATAGCCTTACAGTATTTTTTAATGCTATTCTCATTTTAGAGAGTATAAAATACATTCTTTATGATAATGCTTAAGTAATCATTTAGATCAAAATATTTAGCGATTTTAAAATGACTTAAATGCTTGTAAAGCCAATAATGTAAACAAAATGAATCGACATTAATGATGTTTTATCACTGCTTTTAGAGAAATATTTAATCTTATGAATAAATAAATGTGTAAAAAATAATACCAATTTTTCAAAGTAAATTTATAATTACTAATTGAATACTATTATTTTCTCTGTTTATAGTAAAAAGATAATCTGCTTGTGAAAATTCGCGGTGTTGAGATTACCGACTTCTCAAAGAAGTCGGTAATCTTAATTTACCTACTATTTGATATATTTTTTAGCTTTCTTAAAAATGCAACTTACACCCCAATACGGTTCAGCTAAAATGATGCAATAAATTCTGTAGGTTGGGGAGCCACTCACGTGCGGGGGTTTCCCCCGCCCTTGTGAAGTGGCGTTTGAGGAACGTAGACGCCCTCCGGGCGGCTTCCCACAGGGTAAAGCAACACCGATATCTATGTTGGGTTTCACTTCGTTTAACCAACCTATGCCTATTAAATCTAATGCACCAAAATAGCTGAAACAGTCCAACTGATAACTGTTAAACGTTTGCTTGCTGTCGTTGATATAATGACCAATACAAACCCTTTTGTTGCAATAACTGTGAGTGAGTTCCGCGTTCGGCAATTATTCCCTGTTCCAACACCAAAATTAAATCAGCACGTTTGAGGGGGGCAAAGCGGTGAGCAATCAAAAACACAGTACGGTTAGCGGAAATTTTTTGCAGGTTTTGTAGCACCTGCTGTTCGGTTTCACTATCCAAGGCGCTAGTAGCTTCATCTAAAACTAAAATTGGTGCTTGAGATAGAAATAACCGCGCTAAGGCAATACGTTGCCGTTGTCCACCAGATAAAGCTGTGCCACGTTCGCCAACATTGCTTTCGTAGCCATAGGGTAATTGACTGATGAAGTCGTGGGCTACAGCTAGTCTAGCGGCTTCTACCACTTGTTCGGCGCTGATGTCAGGATTACCGAGAGTGATATTTTCCAAGATGGAACCGTTGAATAGAAAGTCCTCTTGGAGAACCACGCTAATTTGTTGCCGCAGTGAGGCTAAATCAGCACTTTTAATATCAAAACCATCAATGAGAATACGCCCTGATTCGATTTGATAGAGGCGTTGCAATAGCTTAGAAAGGGTACTTTTACCGGAACCGCTACGCCCGACAATGCCGATGAACTGCCCCGGTTCGACGTTGAAGGAGATACCTTTGAGGACTGGTTCGACATTTGGTCGGTAGCGGAAAAAGACTTGCTCGAAGGTAACTTGACCTTTGAGGAGTGGTAAAACTAGACCAGTTCCCGATTCAGCTTCTGGGGCAACGTTAAGAATATCACCAATGCGGTCTACTGAAAGTAGAACTTGTTGCAGATTTTGCCACAACTGTACTAAGCGCAAAAGTGGCCCTGTGACTCTACCCGAAAGCATTTGAAAAGCGACGAGTTGCCCAACGGTGAGTTTTTGATCTATGACTAGCTTAGCTCCAAACCAGAGAATCAGCATTGTGGAAAAATTGGTGAGAAAGTCGCCAAGATTGCTGCTAATGTTGGAGGTGGTAGAGGCTTTAAAACCTGTGCGAATGAAGCGAGCAAATAAGCCTTCCCAACGATCGCGGGCTACTGGTTCTGCTGCATGAGCTTTAACTGAGTGGATGCCTGTGACTGTCTCTACTAAGAATGATTGACTATCGGCACTACGATTAAAGGTTTCGTTGAGCCAGTTACGCAGAATTGGCGTTGCTACTATCGTCAATGTGGCAAACAATGGCAGCACTGCCAAAGCTACAAATGTTAGTGAAACATTGTAATAAAACATCAATGCCAGGTACACCACCGCAAAGATGCTGTCTAAAATCACGGTTAATGCTGTGCCTGTGAGAAATTGGCGAATTTGTTCGAGTTCCTGGACTCGTGCAACCGTGTCTCCGACGCGCCGCGATTCAAAATAGGCTAAAGGTAAGCGCATCAGGTGGCGAAATAGCTGTGCCGATAAGCTCAAATCTAGACGACGGGCTGTATGGGTAAAGATAAATAGCCGCAGTATCCCCAGGATAGACTCGAATATGGCTACTGATAACAATGCGATCGCCATGACATCGAGAGTTGGTAAACTCTCCTGTACCATCACTTTATCAATGACGACTTGCGTAATTAGCGGTGTGGCTAACCCTAAAAGCTGTAAAGTAAAAGACGCGAGTAATACTTCCCCTAATAATCCTCGGTACTTCCATACTGCGGGGGTAAACCAACCGAGGTTAAATCTTTCTTGCTTAGATATAAGTTCTACTTGCCACAGTTGCCCATCCCAACACCCTTCAACTACCGACTGTGGTAAGCTTTCACAAGTCCCCTCTAGATTCAGAGGATTAGCGATAATTAAGCGATCGCCCTTAACAGCATACGCTACCACCCATGTAGGGGTCTCGGTAGTGTCAGAATTCCATAACAACAAAGCTGGAAATGATATCTGCCGTAACTCACCCCAACTCACTTGCAGCCGCCGCAACACTAACCCTACCTTTTCGGCTGCTTCCACAACATCTTTTGGGCGTTGTCCTCTGAGTTGACGTTGCACCCATTCCAGTTGCACAGCATTTTCTAACTGTAGGGCCACCATTGTTAAACAGGCGGCGGCTGTATTCCAGCTTGCCACAAACGGATAATTAGAAACTGCCAGATTTGCAGATGGTAGTCCTCTTTGGAGTTGAAAACCGGGAGGGTTAGGCGTTCCCTCTGAAGTTGGGGAAAGTGGCTGAGGTAAAACTTCTCCTTCCATCGTCCCCCTTACGGGTTCGCCAGTTGCCTGCGGAGGGAAACCCTCCCGCAGCACTGGACTCACCGCGTCCCCCCGTGTCCCCACATCCTCTGGAATTTGCCAAAACTCCTGAATTTGCGGGTTAGAAACTTCTGCCCACAGTGCTGTATTCCAACAAACTACAACGACTTCTTTGCTAGCAGCTACAGCTTTACAATCTGTAGAAAGCCTTTGCAAGTCACCAAACCAATCTCCCACCTCTAAGGCTGCTAATGGTTTGCCTACACCTTCTTCTCGCAAGCGGACTTTCCCCGCTGCGATGATAAATTGGTAGCCTCCAGATTCATTTGACCAAATTTTTTCCCCTAGACGATACCGACGGATTTGAGACTGATTTTGCAGTCGGGATTGTTGTTCGGGGGTTAGCCAGCACAGTGGTGGTTGATTCCAAGGTAAAGAGGCTAGCACATTTAATTGTAGAGATTCATTATCCAGATTTTTTAGCTCACTTGTAATTTGACCGTCAGTTTTTGAATTTTCTCTGCTAGCCATTTCTCAAACAACTCATTTTGTAGTGCTTGCTTTAGTTGAGTATCTTCTAAAGACGCCCAGAGAAATTGTTCTACTCGAAACAAACCATAACGTCCCTCAAGTTCTATGGGCCCAACTAATTGTCCAGGATTAGCCATATCAATAGCTGCCCGTAGTACATCCGGCATAGTTCCACGGCTAATTGCTCCCATCATGCCGTTCATTAATCGGTCATCTGCTAGGGAATACTCTTTAGCCAGTTGCTCAAAGCTACCTCCTTCTTCTATTTGGGTTTGTAGTTCTTCACTAAGTTCGCGACTATCAACAACAATACGAGATACTACGACCCGATCCAGAAAGATTTTACGTTCAATAAAATATTCTTGAAGTTTTGGTTCTGTAATTAAAGCTTTCAGCTTTTCTAGCTTGAAGCCAAAAGTGACAGAACTGTGAAATGTTGCGTAGTCTGTACCATTTTTTTGTAGCCATTCTTGAAAAACTTGCGGGTCAGTTAGTTGATTTTTTAGTCGGAAATCAATAATTGTCTGTTCGGTTAATGCTGGCCCAATCTCAATATCGTCTCGTGTTCGTATTTCTGTCTCAATCACGTATTGGCGGAGAATATCTCCAATAAACTGACCCAATTTTCCAGAGGCTTGCAGGTATTTTACTGCTTCACCAATAGAAATTGACTGGTCATTGATGGTTAAAAATGGTAAAGATTCCATGAACTAATTACGTGGAAATGGTTAAACACTTATATAACTTTCAAATTAAATCATATAGAAATCGCTTGTGGTTAACGGGTCAAAATGATAAAGATTCTATGAACTAATTGTGCATTTAGTCGTAGTATGCCAAAAAAAGAGTCAGAAATCATCGCTTCTGGCTCTTTACAAGTAATATATTTGAACACAACTCCCGATTAGGAAATAATGCTTGTCCATGTCCAGGCGAGTATAGTTGCTGCGATCGCACCTATTAATGTATTAAAAATATTTACTACTTCATTAGTCAGCCAAGTATATTTAGATTGTAGTGTTGCCCCAATCACACTTTCTAAATTGGTAGCAATAAACGCTGCTATTACACACCAAGCTACTCCCAACAGATTAATTAAACCAACTCCCCAACCGACAAAAGCGATCGCTATTGACGCCACTACACCAGCTAAAGTTCCCTCCAAGCTAACTGCCCCTTCCGTACCACGCGCTACAGGCTGTAGTGTTGTAATTAAAAATGTGCTTTTACCGTATGCTTTGCCAACTTCACTAGCAGTGGTGTCAGAAAGTTTAGTGCTAAAACTTGCCACGTAGCCTAATAATAGAAGGGACTGGGGATTAGGGACTAGGGACTGGGGATTGAGTACAAAAGCGCCAGATGTAATCATTCCGACTCCTACGGCACACAGCGCACCCGTTAAAGCCGAACCCCAAACATTTTCTGGGCCTCTAGCGCCAGAACGCTTTTCAGCAATTCCTTCTGCTTCCTTCTGTGCCATGCCAATTCGCGTGACTCCAGAACCAACCAGAAAATAGAACATCACTAAGACATATCCTTGCCAACCCAGAGTTCCCCAGATTAAAACGCCTAGAAACCAAGCATGGAGTAATCCCGCCAGAGTCAGCAGCCGCTTAGGAGCAATCCAAGCTAACCCCAATAAGACCGTGTTCAATCCTACTCCTACCAACCAGGGGTTGGCATAGTCAATTAAAGGAAGCATCAAGAATCACTTATGTATGAGTAGTTTTGCCAAAATATTACCACTCCACAGAGAAACTTTAGCGAAGCACGAGCGATAGCGTAGCGTAAAGCCTGCGGCATAGCTTCGCTTAGAGCGAGTCATCGAGCGTCGGTACGAGCGTCATTACGAATTACGAATTACGAATTACGAATTACGAATTACGAATTACGAATTACGAATTATTTAACCCGTCAAATCACAGAGGTTGGTATAGCTTACGTTAAATTTGCAGATAGGATCAACTACAAGTTTCCTCAACACCAGCCATGAGCCAAACTGTATTTCACCTTGCTTTCCCTGTCACTGATATTGCTCAGACAAAAGCCTATTATATAGAAGGATTGGGCTGCATTCCTGGTCGTGAAAATCCCCACGCCCTGATTCTTAATCTTTATGGTCATCAACTAGTAGCTCATGTTACTAAAGAACCACTAACACCTCAACGAAGTATTTATCCCAGACACTTTGGACTAATTTTTACCGCCGAACGTGACTGGGAAGAATTACTACAAAAGGCACAACTGCAAAAACTCACTTTTAGAGAAGAACCTAAACATCGCTTTGTTGGTTCTCTCCTAGAACATCGCACTTTCTTCTTAGAAGATCCTTTTTATAACTTGATGGAGTTCAAATACTACCGCTACCCAGAGGCAATTTTTGGGAGTTTTGAGTATGCTCAAATTGGGGATAGGACTTAGTAGGCTGTGCTAGAATTTCTGCTACTACTGCTAAATTTCTAGAGTCTGTCAACATCCAAGAGTGTAGTGCCACAGGTAATATCTGTTGGTTTCCTACTGGCATCTGTGAGCTGTGAGCAGGGACAATCATCAAATCATAAGGTGTCCAAATAGAAGTAAAGTCTAGCTGCTTTAACATAGCAGCATCAGAATTTAAATCCTGAAGAAAAGCACTGTTAGGACGCATTTGGACACAACCAGGACGCAGCGAACCATAAGCCATCACAGTTCCATTGTGGGGCGAAGAGATAGTAATAAATCGCTGCACACGTTGAATTCCTCCTAGCCGCTGCACATAATAACGGCTAACAATTCCTCCCATGCTGAAGCCTATCAAATCTAGGTGTTGTTCTGGCAAAAAGGTAGCAGCAACGTAAGCGGCTACTTGCTTTGCTAACTCATCAAGACCCACATTTCCATTGTTGGGTAACAAGTCTAGGGTATACACAGACCATCCATGTCGTGTTAAATAACCCGCCATTTTGTCGAAAACTTCCCCCGTATCATCAATGCCATGTATCAACAACACAGGATTGAACTGTTGATTTTTTGTGTTCATCTATAGCAATCTATGTGTATAACAATTCTGTAGAAAATGTAACAAAATATTAACATCATCTGCGATCGCCATAGGACACTACTTTCACTGGTTGAGTTGGGATATGGTTCGACTTTGCTCAGCAACCGGGGGATGAGGGAGATGAGGGAGAAAGATAATTCCCCAGTCCCCAGTCCCCAGTCCCCAATCCCCAGTCCCCATTCCAAAGAAATGTTAATTTTTGTTAAGCTTGCGTTCATAATCTTGCTCTCAGTTACAGTAAAATTTAATAATTAGTTCTCGGTGTATATAAGTTAGAAGTGCTTGCAAGTAAGAGTTAAGAACGTTTGCTCTGTATTTTTACTACAATGGTTAACTAAAGCATGAACCTATAGGGATTGTCACCAGAAAAGAGTGACGAAAAAAAATGTAATATTCAGACGTAATCTTTAACAATTACGGTCAGATTCCAAATATTAAGAAGCAGGAGCAATTGTAATGTTCGGTTTTATCAAAAAATTAATCACCGGTATTCTCGGTTTTATTACTGGGCTACTACCAAAGAAAAAGGACAATGGTTACTTCTTGGAATTAGTAGACGAAGTTAAGGATGCAAAGCCAATAGAAGCAGCTAAAGAGGCTGCATCAAACGTGAAGAAAGCAACAGAGACAGTTACAGCGAGTGCTAAGAAAGCAACCGAAACAATAACGGAAACATTGACATCTGATGCACCAACTCCATCTAAACCAGCGTCATTAAACGGAACAAAAACCACCGCTAAGTCTAAGGCAAAAACAACTAAAGAACCAAAACCAGCTGATATTCAGCTTGTTCAAACTGCTGAAGGTCTCAAGGTTGAACCTGGTAATAATGCGAAAGCTAAAGCAGCTAAAGCTGTTCAAGAGCAACCAAAAGAAACTACCTTTGCACCTAAATATCTTGCTCCTTCGGCAGGCAGCTCTAACGGCCGCCGTCGCCCAGGGGCTAATATGAGTTCTTTCTTGGATATGGCGCGTCAGGTGAAAACCCCTGGCTGATGAAAGTATTGCATTGTAGCTGAATTTGAAGAGACGCGAAGGTTCGCGTCTCTTTGTTTTTTAAGTGTGAATATTTAAGGTTAAGACAACTTTGTTACTGGTAGATGAAGGAACTCTCCAGATCAAAAGCGATCGCTTAATCATGTCCAGTATAGCTGTATCTTTTAAAGTTGAGGATTTCTCATTCAACATTACCCGTGCTACCCGGCCTTTTTTGACGGTGAACTCAAAGACAATTTGACCACTCAAGCCGGGGGGTAAATTTAACTGTTGCAGATGTTGGGTTAAGTAAGCAATTGCTGATTGTTCTAAGCCAATAGCACTGATGACTTTGATTACTGCTGAAATCTCACCAATATCTTGGCTGATATCAAGACTAGTGGAGTTGATTTCAGACTCTTCAAATGGTGAGAATGGGAAATTAAGTTTAGCCTCCAACTCTGGAGGCGCTGCTGAAGCTGGTGCTGGTACTGGTGGCATCGACGAGAGTGTTATTCGGCGCACCATACCACCAGCAGGAGCATTACCAAACACTCCTTGATAACTTACTGCTTCGGGCATTTCTACTGGCACTTGCATAGATAGACATTCACTGCCTGGTTCAACCCGCATATCATCACTGACAGCCACAAAAGCCGTGTATTGGCAAAGCAATTGATAAGTTAAGGCTGTTTCTGTAACTGCTTCTGTGCCAGCTTTAGTTTCAAAACTCACCATTTGATTCATCAAGTCTTTAATGCGGGAACGTCCCCACAACTGCGCTACCGCAGGATTTGCTGTTTGTGCAAATATGAGGTGAAATGTCTTTTGGTAGTGTTTACCGCCCGCAGCGATACCAGAGATTTGCAAATTGCCGCTGGTTCTATCCTGTTTACGACCAAACAAAACTAATGGTTGTTCGGCAAATAAATCAGGTGCTGTACTAGGGTAAATCACAGGTGATTCTCCGTCACCTTGCCACGAGACTTGAATATTCGTGAGTACAGGGTTGTTGATTTGTTTGTAGAAATTTTCGATAATTCCTTCTGTGGGTTCATCATGCCGAATAATTGTCGATTTTCCGCGTCCAATCTCTGCAATGCGATTTAATAAGAAACGGTTTACAGAACTGCCTGCGCCGAAACTGTGAAGACGATTTCCTGATTGCAGATGCTTTTGCACCTCTGCCAAAATCTCATTTTCGTTGCCGATGTAGCCATCGGTTAGCAATATAACCGTGCGTAATCTTTCTGGTGGGGTGGGAACGTTGATGGCTGCAAGAATGCCACTCAGCATTTCTGTACCACCGCTAGCTCGTAACTTGTTAATATAAGCGATCGCTTTGGTACGATTTTGGGATGTATTCCGCAGAGGTTTGGGTGATAACTGTCTGACGCTATGAGAAAAATCAACAATTGTGAAAGTATCTTGAGGATTTAACCCATCGATTAATCGTCGCATCAATTCTTGACACTTCTGTAGGGGTTCGCCAGATTGAGAACCGGAGGTATCTACCAAAAACACAACATCTTTGGGGACAATTTCATCGGTGTGATATTCTAAAGCTGGAATTAAATACACTGCAAAATGTCCGCCGAGATCGTCGGCTTGGGTTAACGCTGTAGATTGAGTTTCTTGAGTGGAAACTTGATAACGCAGAATTAAATCTTTATTGGGAATTGTGTCTGCTTGAGCTAACTTGACTTGCACAATTCCATCTATGTGTGCAATTTCTAATTGATGCGAAGGAGAACGCACTTGTGCAATTGGCATACCTGCGTCAATTTCTACTGTGACATGAATATCGTGACGCGATCGCAAAGTTGGTACACCTTCTGAAATTACAGGTGGTGTAATTCGAGAAGCATCAGGAACTCTATCTGTATCACCGCTTCCATCTATCGGCGTTCCTGGAATATATCTTGGCCCCACCACCATCGGGAAAACAAATTCATAATTTCCGCCTGCAAATTTCAGGCTATCGGTGTAACGAATTGTGACATCAATTTGTTCACCAGGTTTGATGTTTGCAAGAGATTGGGTGAAGATATTATCTCGTTCCTGTTCTAGAAGTCCGGCAGTGCGTCCGGCTTGTTTTGCTTGTTCGTAGATTTGTTGCGCTTCTTCACGTTTTTTAATATTACCTTTGATAATGCTGTTGCCTATTTTGATTTCCATATCATCTACCGCAGCTTCATCGGGTAATGGAAAGACATATATCGCTTCTAAAGGCTGCGTAAATGGATTTTCAAAGGTTTGGATAACATCAACTCGTGACAAGTTGCCTACGATTTTTGCTAGAACTTCCGTATGCTCCAGTGGAAAGGTTAGCTGTTCTCCTTGAGGAGATTTCACATACAAACCTGCTAACTGTTGATTTTTGGTAGTTGCTGTATTCATAGCAGAGATATTTATTGTTTATTAAACCTAATACCAGACTAACTAAAGCAACTAGTAACTGCACACCGTCTGCCATTTGGGAAAGTCGCCTGGTAAGGCACGCCATCAATAGCCTTACACAGTATGTACTTAGAAAATAGCGTTGAGAATCTGCAAAATACCAACTTCACAAAGATTAATTAAAATACGAAAACTAAATTGGCTTAACGGTAGATAAAAACTTTCGACATACTGGGCTAATTACTTGACTAACAATAAATTCTTTGTGTGAAGCCATCTCAGCATAAGTCGTCCTATTACCATCTATCTTAATAGCAATAGTTCCTCCACAGCAGCTATTACTGATAAGCCCTTTAGCAGGAAGTGTAGTTAAATGTGTAGGCTTTGAACTAGGAAGACTAGCAGCACATTGTTGGGATAATTGAGTGCATGAAATATGAGCATCTGGAACTGAAGAAATAACACCCTCTACTACTTCTGTGCGGGGATTATTAAAACGATTACGATCAATTGAGAATATTATTAGCTTTGGTTGTATTAAACTACAAAATTGCTGAGCGAATATTTTACCATCTCCACTCCCTGGTCTTCCACCATGATGAGGAAAAACAAGTATATCGGCAATAAAACTCTTTTCTACCTGAATCAGATTGTCAAACCCCACATTGTCAATATCCGCTGCCAATATAGCTACTCTATGAGAATTGTGAACTATGCCGATAACGGCTGATATTGAGTTAGAAGTTAATCGCCGTCCTTGTAAATCTCTTCCTCCAGCACCACCTAAAATCAATTCAGGTGTTGGTGCAAGTACTTCTATATTAACTGAACCAATATTCAAGCTTCCCGTTTTTGTTGTTGTTAATTCTGATGAAACTTTAGTTCCAAAACGCTGCTGTGCATCTTTTAAAGCAATACGCAAATCCAACCAAATATCACTTTTTTTGATTGAATCAGGGTTAAGGTGTACATTATGAATTTTAATATCTTCATTAGACAGTAGATTAATAATACCTGCAATATGATCTGCATCAGAATGAGAGATGAGAATATGTAATATTTCTTGAATAACAAGATATTCAAGAGTTTCTATCAAAGTCGCTCCATGTGAACAGTCAATGACTACTACACCATCAGTATCTCTTACAATTGCACAATTTCCATGACCAACGTCTAGAATAATTAAGTCAGGCAAGTCCATCGTCTTCATCTGGTTCAGGTGCTAATTCAAACTTCTTAAAATATAGGTCATCAGATTTTTCGGCTCCTATATTAATATGAGCAAATAAGCGAACATTTGGCTTTAACGCATCCCGCAAATGTTCAGGAACAAGGGAAGCTGGAAAACGAATAGCCTTATGAGGATTCCAACCTGGTATAAAAGCTTCTATAGATTCTTGATCAATATTAGCAATCCTGACTATTGTTCTATAAGGTTTTCTGATACTTGATATACACCCTTCAAGTTCTAATCTGCAATCTTCAATACCTTTAGCAATATTTGAGGCATCAGCTTGATCTCGACTTAATAGTACAGGTATTTTATGTCTCCACTTTCTAATTGACAAAGATGTATCCATTTCTGTGTACTGAGTAATTAACAGTGATGGAAATTTCCAGTCGTATAGAGTTGCAACTAATTCTGCTCCATAAAAATTAGCAAATCCAGAGTTAGACAAGCGGTGATCGCATACAGCACCTTCAGTACTTTCTTTAATACACGATGCTAACTCATTGACATTTCTAAAATTACCATCAACGAATAAACATGGTTTATAGCCTGCTTCTTCTACTTCCCAAGCTGTTGCATCAGCTAGGTTTTTATCATCATCAATTATAGCTATTTTTATTTCATTTAAAGCTGGGATTAAAGTCATAACAGCTATTCTCCTACAAGTGGCAATTTTACAATAAATTCTGCTCCTCCTAACTCACTTTCTGGATTCGCATTTACCGCTCCTCCTAAATCGGTTACAGAATCTCTAACAATTGTCAATCCTAAACCTGTACCACCTTCCCTAGTTGTCCTACCAGGCAGCCAAATTTCGTCTATTTTTATATTATGGATTCCTGAACCATTATCTAAAACTTTAATATTTAAGTTACTTCCTTCAGTTTCAGTTCTGATAATTATTTTACGTCCTTCTGTGCGTCCACCTTCAACATTAAAAGCATTCATAGCATTTATTAAAAGATTTGTAATAATTGCTTCTAGCAAAGCATTACTTCCATAAATGCAAGGATTACCTTCAACTTTATCTTTTATAATTTCAATTTTGCCTTCATCAAAAAAGCTTTGAAAGAATGTAACCATCTCATCAATAACAATATGAGTATCTACAACGCCTGCACGACGTTTTTCTCGTTTCAACAGATGCAGTGGAAACTTAGAAAAGCGTTGTAATGATTTACTTACTTGATAAAGCTTTGTAACCGGTTCTCCTAAATAGTGTTCATATTTTTCTCCCAGAATTTCTTTACCTTTTCTTTCTATTCTCTTAGCTATTTTTTCAATTAAAGTTACTGGTTTGCCAGATTCATGAGCAAAAACTGCTGCTGTTGTTCCTGCTGTAGCTAAACTACGATAGAGCTGAAGGTCTTCACGTAAGATGTTTGTCTCACGCTCTGTTACAGTTTCGTATTGCTGAACAGCTTCTAGGACTTGAGGACGAGATTCTTGGGGAACTTCTGCTTCAATAACTTCTTCAATTCTGGCTTTAGCTTCTGTAAGATCACGAGGAACTTGTTTCTTAACTCTTTGTCTTTGCGTTTCAGTGACTTTCAGCCTTTCTTTAGCCATCCACTCCAACACATCAATTGCGAAGCGTTTTAACTCTAAAAAAGCTTCATTTTCAATAAAACCAAGCCTATCGGTTTTCTGAAGCAACATATCGTTAGGGTCACTAACAATTACTCTACCAATAACTGTTTTTGTTGAAGGACGTACCTCTGGATTTCTTGCTCGTGCATAATTTAAGTTCAACCAATCATCATCTGAATCTCCGTAAGGTTTTACCCGCAAACCCCGATGATATAAACGAACATTCCCTACTTGAGCAAGCCATTCTCTAACTTGTTTGATAGAAATAGAAGCCTTTCTAGCTGAAAAACTTTGAGGATTTAGCAAGAATACCCACAATTCAAATTCTGTTGGAGGTGTTTTGTAAGGCTCTTGAGAAGTTTCTTGATAAAGATCACTATGCTCAGCATGAAAAATTACGTTTCCCTGCCAGTCTAGTAAACTTGCTTCAGCAATCCCATCTCCATTTATATAAGCTTTCAAATGATATTCAGCATCACTAAAGTAAGCATTGCTTACTTGTTTTTCAATCTCCGAAAATTCTGAAGCAATAAGTTGAAGATGGAACCCAGTATGATTATCAAATGGATCTGCTAACAATAAAAGCTCTCTAGCTAGTCTTTGAATGTCGCGTTTAGTGAATATATTTTTAAGATTACTGACTATAATATCAGTCCCATATTGTTGATCTGTAACACTTTGTTTAATATCTAAAGGAACATCTTCTACTACATCAGCTTCTTGAAAATCATCCCAATTAATCGTTAGAGAATATTCAACTCCTGGTTCATCTTTAGGTCTAGTTTTCAAGAGTACTTGAGAACCCATTTGTAGAGCAGCTAACCTACCTAATCCTTTATTACCTACAGGTAGGCGACCTAATTGAGTAACTTCACGGTTGGATTTTTTCGAGCGACCTAGCACCAGCCATCCCTCGCTAATATCATCCTTATCCATACCAACACCGTTATCTGAAATAATAATCGAGCCACCTATGGCGCTAGTTTTGATAAGCTCTACTCTGCATTCAATAGCATCAGCATCATAAGAGTTCTTAACCAATTCAATGATTCCTTGGTCTGGATTTGGAACAAGTTCTTCTCCCAGCCTTTGCAGAATTTTTGGTGAAAACTTAAAATGCATCATTGTTTAGCTACAATCTCAATAATTTATACTTGATTAATTTAATTCGTTGTTATTTACCAATAAACTTTAGTCTGATCTAAAATAAAGAGTTGACTAGTGGAGTGAGCCATAAAGACTATTTAGTCTTGATTATCTACCTAAATTTTAAATCTTCTGCTTTAGCCTAGCAAACAAGACTCTATTTTTGAGCGATCGCTAATATTTACCTACTTCTTTTTTAACAGAAAATCGCTTAAACTCCATTTACTACCTTCTGAGCGAACGCTCGCAGATTAATCTGGGACTGAACGTTCTACGGCAGTGTTACTAGTTCATTGCTAAATAGTTTGGTGCAGAAAATTCTTTTGTAACCAGTAATTAGCTAGCATCATTCATGAATATCAGTCCACTATACAAATGAAAGGCTGAGTCCCAATTAGTTTCTTCTCTGCGAAATAGATGAATATGAGATTTAATCCGACTGAGTATTTCTGTTTGATCTAAGACTGTCTGTGCAAAAGGAGTAAAATCAGACCAAACTTTAACTTGGGGCAATTTTTGCTCAAGCCAATCGAGTAAGTTATTCCAATTGATCCTGATTGTGTTTTGGCTAGCTTGGGGATTAATTTCTATACCTTGATGAAATTCATAACCATTGTCATAAAGTCGGAGGATAGAACCTCTGCTTGGTAGGTGCAAATCACAAAACTGAGCATAGTCTTGGGTTTGGGTTTTTCGTTCTAGCTTACCGCGCACGTCTCGGTCTACAACTTCCTCAAATATAGGCAACAATCCTACCACTCTAGCTGTGACTTCTGACCAGTCAAAGGTTAAAGAACCAAGTTGATTTGTTTGGTTGCTGCAAACAACAGTAACTTTTGGATCAGATTCTAGGAAATATTTGACTTGAAAGACTTGAATTTGTTGAATTTGGCCTATTGTCGTCCAGAAGCAGGGAATTTCAGCTTGCTGTAGCTGTTGTCCGTAAAATTTCAGTTCTCCTACTTGTCCAGTGCGGTATGATTTCCAGCCACGACTTGGCAGAGTCAGCCTCGCTGTGTAGGCATCTAGCTGCATTATTTGGGCAAATTTTTGGGTTGCTACGGTTTTTAGTTCGTTGCTCAGAGGTTTTAAAATTAGTATGCCTAGTTCGGTGTCGCTAGGTTCGGCTGTTGCTTGGATAATAGCTCTTTGTCTTTCTTCTTGCTCTATTTCTTGTAACCGCCGCAAACCTTGACGTGCTTGTGTCAATATTTTAGGATTATTCGTGCTTCGCAGTAGTTGCCGATAGATTTTTTCTGCTTGTTGGCGCTTTTTAAATACTTCGTGCAGTCTTGCGAGATAAAATTGTGCCCAAGGGTTTTCTGGTGATTCTTTTAGCAGCTGTTTGAGTAATTTTGCAGCTGTTTGGTAGTCTTTTTGTTCAAAAGCGATCGCAATTTGCTCAATCATTGCTTAGTTAAAATGCACACTGAAGGATTTCTCACCAGAGGGGTGAGTATAAATCATTTATACTTCATATGCTGCGGTAATTAAGGATAAAGCGACTATTGGTGCTGTAACTGCTCGTAAGATGCGGCGACCAAGGGAAACGGGTTGAAATCCAGATGCGATCGCATTTTCAATTTCTTTGTCTGTCCAACCGCCTTCTGGGCCAATGGCAATGACGATGTTTGCTTGTTCTTTGTGGTGTAGGCAATCTTTTAAATGGGGAAAGTTGCCACGTGCTACACAGATATATTGATGACTGTTAACGAATGACAACCATGTGCTAAAAGCTACAGGCTCTAAAATTGTAGGGACAAAGGCGCGTTCTGATTGTTCGGCGGCTTCGGTGGCTATGCGTCGCCAACGTTCAAGTTTTTGAGGACTGGGATGTAGTAGTGTGCGATCGCTCAAAACTGGAGTAATACAAGCTACGCCCAATTCTGTAGAAGTTCGTACTACTTCATCAAATCCATTACCTTTGGGCAACGCTACAACAAGATTAATTGATACAGGTAATTCGCTTTCTACTGTCAGTGGTTCTAATACTTGGGCTTGTTCTTGTTGCAGCTGTGCCAACCACGATTTTCCCAAACCATCCATAGCAATAAAGCGATCGCCTTCTCGCAAACGCAACACACGTATAAGATAATGTTGCTGCTCTTTGGTAAGCAAGATTTGCTCTTGCTGGAATTGGGAAGGTGCGATCGCTATTCTTTGCAGTTGAGTCATGAAATTTTTTGTTTTGCTTTTCGAGATGGCTTTTTATTAAGCTCTAGTTATAAGTTTCATTCCTCATCTACATCTGCAAACAAAGATTCTAGATCTCGATAACCACTTGCAACACGAGTAATATCATGTCCGGCTAATCACTTATCATAAAAATTTCTCCCTTGTCCCCCTTCGG